>JAJYIS010000078.1:0-2408 GCA_021789945.1 Thermoplasmata archaeon
TCGCGATCGTGGTCGATCCCGAGTGGTATCCGCCGTATGTCGACTCGATGACCAAGGTCTCGAGCCTCGGGAACTTGTTGACCGATGCGTTGAACAGCCAGGACTTCTCGAACTTTATGTCGCCCGTGAAGGCGATGTTGTACAACCCGTCCCCCACATGGAAGTGCGCGATCGATGACCCGAGGATGTGGCCTGCGTTCTGGAACGTGAGCCTGACATCGGGGGATATGTCGGTCGTCTCGCCGTACTTGAGCGGGATGCAGTGCATTATGACGTCCCTGATGTGCTGCGACTCGTAGGGGGCCTTCTTGGCCTCTCCCACCGCGACCTTGATGAAGTCCAGCTGGAGCAGGGACATGAGGTCCCTCGTCGGGTTCGTGCAGTACACCGGCCCTTCGTACCCGTACTTGAACAGCACCGGCACGAGGCCGCAGTGGTCAAGGTGGGCGTGCGTTATCACGACGGCGTCTATGGACTCCACCGGCATCAGCTCGGGCGCGCTCAGATATGGGGTCGCACCTCCGTTCTCCGCGGACACCGACACACCGCAGTCAATCAGGACCTTGCTCTCTCTCGTGGTCAACAGCGAGGCGCTCCTCCCGACCTCCCTGTAGCCGCCGAGCGATGTCACCCTCAGCCAGGTCTCGTCGTTCAGGCGGGGGCGCATGAGCCTCTTGCCGACCTTCCTGAGGAACTCCTTCCGGTCCTCCTGGTTCTTCCTGAGATAGGTCCTTATGTCGCTGACCGTCTTGGACGGAATCGGGGGCGCCCTGACCACCTTCGGAGCCCACCCGATCTCCTTCTTTATCTCGTTGAGGACGGCGCCGTGCTTCCCGATGACCAGTCCGGGCGAGATCGCCTCGATCGTTACCTCGCCGGTGTCGTCCTCGAAGTAGATGTTGGTGATCTTGGCCTCCTCGGGGATGATCTTGCGTATCCGCTCCTCGGCGCTCTCGGTCTCCGCGAGCATCGTCGGGTCCGGCCGGATCGCCACCCTCCGCCTCAAGGTCTGGGCGAGCTGACGCACGAGGTCGTTGTTGTGCGCGAACTCCTCCAGGTTCTTGGTGTAGATGACTATGACTGGCCCTTCGAAATCGACGTCCGTGACCTCGATGTTCGATGGGATGGTCTTCTTGACCGCCTCTCTGGCATCCTCAAGAATCTTCTCTATGCCCATCTGGTTCACTCATCTAAGTCTAAATTGGCCCTCGGCAGCCCTGCCTTAGGGAAATCAATCGCCCGATCAGGACAACTTCAGCTTCGCAAGTCGTTTCTGTATCTCCTTCTCATCGAGGACCGCGAACCCGTCCTTGGTGATGGACGCGACCGCGTACCCGTCGCCCGATGCGGAATCCCTCCTCATCGCAGCCTGCCGCGCGCGTATCGCGAGGTCCATCGCGTCGTTCACGGGCAAGTTCTTCTCGTAGTGGTCCTCAAGCACACCGTAGACATATGGTGACCCTGAGCCTGTGGTGACGAAATCGTCCGGTATCGCGCCTCCGACCATGTCCAGAGCGTAGACATGGTGGCCCTCCCGGTCAGTCCCGCCAAGGATCAGGCCGACATAGTACGGGTAGAACCTGCTTCCTGCGAGGATGTTCGATGTCAGCGTGGCCGCCGACCTCACCGTCATTTGCTGGCCCCGCTTGAGCTTATACAGCTCCACCTCGGCGGTTATGTACCTCGCGAGAGTCTGAGCGTCCCCGACCACCCCGGCCACAGTCAACCCGAGGTTGTCGTCGATCTTGAACAGCTTCTGGGTGGTCCTGTGAGCGATGAGGGTGCCCATGGTGGCCCTCATCTCGGTAGCCATGACTACCCCGTCCTTGCATACCAGTCCTATGGTCGTCGTTCCCTTCTTCACTTCTTCAATGTCTGTCATGAATGAACACCATCAGTGAAAACTGATTCGCTAAAAGGCGTTTTGAAAGAATCCCTCTGCCAGTATATAATTGTTTTTCCGGATTCCGACGCTGTTCGTTATCAGACACCAACCATGTAGGCAAAACATATATCTCTGATGACTGCGAATGATTACCCGAGATGGGTAGCATATAAGTCCCTTCCCTGTTGGCACGCAACCTTGATTGGACGCCGTGCTCCGAAATGAATTGGAGGAAGGGCCTTGCGTCAGGAAACCAATTGCCTGCCCATCTCCCTTCTCCACGGCCCCCGAGGGCAATGATAATAGTCTGCTGGGGGCATAACAAGCTAGACCGAGGCATTCTCATGAAGATCCTTGTGGTGGACGACTCCGAGGCCTTCCGCAAACTCATGATCGAGCTTCTCGTGAAGACAGGGTTCCACGACGTGGTCGAGGCGGAGGACTTCGAGCACGCGATGGCCGCGTTCGAGAGGGACCATCCGCAGATATCGTTCGTGGACATGGTGCTGCCTGGGAAGTCAGG
>JAJYIS010000078.1:2418-8049 GCA_021789945.1 Thermoplasmata archaeon
CTGTGGACCTCACGAGGGCGATACTCAAGGCCGACCCGAAGGCCGTGGTCATAGCCATGAGCTCGATAGTGAACAAGAAGATGATCCGCGAGAGCATGGATGCGGGGGCCAAGGACTTCCTGCTCAAGCCGACCAACGAGATCGCGCTCAGCTCCGTCATCGCCATGTGGAGTGATTAGGTTGGGGTTGTTCTCCAGGAAGACGAAGGTCCAGAAGCCAGGGGCAGAGACCGAGCTCGGAATCACGAGGAAGTACAAGCTCGCGCCCGGCAGGACATTCGTGGTCGAGGAGTCCCCTCCCCAGATCAGCTTCGACGCCTTCGTGAACATCGTCTCCACCACGGCCGAGGGCTCGAAGAAGCCAGTGGGGCTAATGGTCAGCCGCCAGCACCCTGATCTGATCAAGCAGAAGTACGGGCTCGAGACCACGCCCATACTGTGGCTCGCGACGAAGTCCGGCGACGATGTCATAGCCCCGACGAACCTGGGCATACTGACTCACATGCTCATCAAGTTCGTCGAGGAGAACCCGAGCGGCGTCGTCCTGCTCGACGGCCTCGAGTACCTGGTATCGAACAACGACTTCAACAAGGTGCTCAGGGTGATAGACCAGGTCAACGACCACATAATCCTCAGCAAGTCGGTCCTGATCATCCCTGTCGACCCGAGGGCGTTCACGCAGAAGGAGCTGGCGCTCCTGGAGCGCAATGTCGAGAAGATCATCGGCAGCTGGCGCGCACGCTGAGCCCCCGGCGGCTCACACGGACGCCAGGATCGCGGTCGAGGCGTAGACGGCCTCCGAGACCAGCACGCAGGTCCCCAGGGACGACCTAAGGGCGCCCGCGGTCCTCTTGCCCTCGATCCCCCAGATGAAGTAGAACACCACGAGGTCCATCTCCGCCAGGAACGCCCCCAGCACGAGGAATATCTGCTCAGCGCCCACGCCGTCCCCTCCGCCGATCATGGAGGCCAAGGACAGGTAGATCGCGTAGGTGACCCCGAGGACGATCGGCGCCAGCACGAGCGCGGTAGTCCTCATCATGGAAATCGTCGGCCTGAGGCTGTTCTTCAGGGTCGCCTCGAGCTCCCGGAGGTCCTTCAGATAGGCCGCCAGGTCCATCGCCAGCATGCCCGCGGCCCGCTCGTCCTTCCTCGCGGCCAGCTTCGCTATCCTCAGCCCGCCGATGGCGTTCGAGGACCCGAACTGGCCAGACGGCGCCGATAGGTCGTCCTGGCCCATGACGGTCGTCCTGACCGACAGCCTCGTCACGGTGTCAGAGGCCTTCCTGCCCAGGTCCCTGCACGACCGGTTCAGGGAGGTCTCGAAGTTCTCCCCTTCCAGCATCCTCGCGCCGGTTTTGAACAGGGCGTCCTCGAGCCCGCTGATGCCGTCCTCGTGGTCCTGGCCGGCGCCCCTCCCGGTCAAGGCCAGCCAGAGGCCGAGAGGGACGACCGCAGACAGGAGCAGCTCCGCCGACCTCAGCGCGCCATCCAGATACGACACCCCGGCCGCCGACCCTGTGAGCGTGCCCGCGGCGGCAAGCACAGGCCCGTACCAAGGACCAAGCATCGGCCCTTGCTCCCGGGGCGCATCCGCCTCGAAGGGATATCCAGAGAGCGCGCTCATCGCTATGAGCGCGGCGACCGCCGGGAGGAGCACGTTCATCACGAAGACCATCTCTGTGGTAGTCTGGCCCTGGCTCAGCCCAGTCTGTCCCCCAGCGAGGCCCTCCGCGGACCACAGGTTCCAGGACAGCATCGGCAGGAACGACCCGACCATGATCGGCAGCAGTATCCCGAGCCCGAAGAGCATCATCGTCGGGGTGGCTAGGGAGGCCGAGTAGTCCTCTATCCTGCGCTTCGCTCCCGTTATCAACGCGCTGTTCGCCCGGTCGAGCGCCCTCCTCTTGCCCTCCTGCGTGGACTCCCTCGAGGCGGTCACGAGCGCGTTCAGGGACGACTTCAGGTCGCTTCCGTACCTGGACCATCTCTGCCCGAGGTCGATCAGGGCCTCCTCGAAGCTGGCGAACCTCCCCATTATGACCCCCCAGGTGCACGCCTTCAGCTCGCCCGAGAACTCCGTGTCCCTCCCGGAGGCGAACGCGAGGGCCTTCGAGACCGAAGGCTCGTGCCTGAGGCTCATGATCATGAGGTTGATCGGCTCGGACGAGCTCCTGAGGACCTTCGAGGCCCTGGACGCAGCACGTCTGGAGGGGTGCGCCGCCAACGCGCTCCTGGCGAGGTAGGGGACTGCCAGCGCGCACACGGCGATGACCATGCAATAGCCTGGGCCCAGCACGAAGAGGCACGCCGCGGAGGTCGTCGACAGCGCAATCGTCAGCAGCGCGAAGAGCGACTTCCCGGCGGCCAGGACCGACTCGGGGCGCACGTGGATGTCCGCGAGCGACAGGCTCGCGCCCAGCTCAGACATCTGCGCGCTGCGGTCCCTCGCGGAGGTCGCCGCGGCCCCCTTCGGCCGGCCGAACGGGGTCAGCCTCCTCTCCTTCGCGGCCGCGGCCTTCTCGGCGCTGGCGGATATGCCGAGCATCCGGCCAGCGGCGACGAGCGCAAGGCAGAGAGCCGCAAAGCGGTCCCTCGCGGGCAGTCGGCCTTCACGCCTTCCCATCGAACCACATCCTCCATTCCTGGAGGCCAGCCTCCGAGCTGGCAGAGCCGAAGAGGCATCTGTTGAGGACCTCGTTCGACCGCACCCTGAAGTCGTCAGCCAGGGCCTTGGGGTTCCTCCTTCCGGAGGCCATGGCCTCCGCCATCAGCTGGTCCGCGTGCGCCCTCGCCTTCACCATGTCCATCACCTGGGCCGGGGACGCGCCGAGCGCGCCCGCGACGCCGATGATGGTATTGCACTCGGGCGAGAAGGATTGGGTCGGCTTGGCGCAGCTGCATCCCGGCGACGTCAGGAAGAGAGGCACAAGCTCCACTGACCCGCCGCTCTCCCTCACCTCCGACACCTCAGTGACCCGTCGGCTGAACCTCGTGCCGTCAGGCGTCCTCACCAGGCCGATCACGACTATGATGTCCGTCGAGGAGAACGCTCGTTCCGTCACCCCGAGGTCCTCGACCGCCCTGTCGAGCACGCCCTTCGCGGAGTTGCCATGGATCGTCCCGAGGACGGACGACCCCGCGCTCCCGGCCCTCATGCTCTCGTAGAGCACCCGGGCCTCCGCCCCCCTCACCTCCCCGATCACGATCGCGCTCTCGCCCATCCTGAGGCTCACCCTCAGGCTGCCCTCCGCGCTGTTGGAACCGCCGTCGCCACCCTCGGAGAACCTAAGCGCCTGGACATCGTACCCGAGGTCCTGCATCCGCCTGACGGGCACCTCGGGCGTGTCCTCGATGACGATTATCCTCTGCGAGAGCGGGAACTCGAGGAGCATCGTTGCGAGGAGCGTGGTCTTTCCCGCGCCCCTGCTGCCGGCTATGAGCACCGTCCTGCGGCCGACCACGCAGGCCCACAGGAAGCTAGCAAGGAGGGGGGACAGCGTTCCCCAAGATACCATCGTGTGCAACGGCCAAGTGCTTTCGGAATGCTTCCTAATCGCGAGCGCGATGCCCTTGTCGCTAATCGGAGGGCCCACGAGGGTCACCCTGGCACCCAGCCTCTTGATGTCGGCCTCGAGCACCGGGTGCGCTTCAGAGAACGGCATCCCAGTCTCGAACTTGACCCTGGAGACGAACCCCTGGAGGTCCCGTCTGCCGACGAACACGTTCGTCCGACACTTCTGTCTGACGCCCGCCTTCGCGTCGGACCTGAGCACGACCTGGACGGCCGTCCGGCCCGAGGGCGCATCGACATAGATGTCCTGGACGGCCGGGTCCTCGAGGAGGGTCTCAAGCACCCCGTAGCCCGCCGTGTACTTGCACAGGATCCGCGAGAGCAGCTCCGCCTCCTTGTCGAGCTCCTTGACCCCCTTCTCCTCGAGCCCGCGCTCTGCGAGCTTCGCGTACAGGAGATCCTTCGCGCGGGCCATTATCCGGGGCCTGATCGAAGCTAGTGAGTCGATCTCGATGTCCCTCGGGAGGGTGTCCACGATCTCGTCGACGGACTCCGAGAGCACCTGGATGTGCACCGGGTTCATCCGGTACTCCGGGGGGTCGAGGACATAGGCGCCAGCGCTCGAGCTCTTGGCGGACATGATCCTGACTCCGACATCGGATACCATGTACTCGTCCGAGACCTCCGGCAGGTCCTGGGGCACCTCGCCGATCCAGGACGACGTGAAGCAGGGCCTCGTGTCGATCTGGCTGCCGATGCTCCGCGAGGCGTCGGGCTGTCGGGCGCGCCTAGGGATGAGCTTGATGGTCTCCAGCTTGGGCGGCTCGTTCGAGCTGACGATCCGTGGCCGCCTGCCCGAATCGCTCGTCAGGCACCACCGCCGTAGATCGTGCTCGCGCTCAGGCCGACCTCGACGCACGTCCGCGCGCGCTCGCACGGGCTGCCCGCGTGCGCGCGCCTCAGGTTTTCGAGCACGGCCTGGCCTCCGGAAATATACGCTCCAGGGTCCTCGAGCAGGAGGCGTTTCAGCTCGGCTATGATGCTCTGTTTGCTGGCCGCGCATGTCCGACAGTCCTTGTCCGACGCCGGTTCGGTGGCCGCGAGCACCCTATTGAGGGCGGATAGCTCCGTGGCGGCCCTCGAGACGACCACGACCATGGACCCTCTGTACCGCTTATGCGTGAACCTCTTCAGGATCACCGATTCGGGGGTTCCCCCCGCGGAGACCGCGTTGATAGCGCTGGTCAGGCACTTCCTGTTCGCGAGGTCGTGCGCCCCCGGGCAATCAGTGCAGTCAATCTCCAGCTGGACCCCTTCGTCCTCCACGTACTCATGGGGGCATATCGCATTGGTACCAAGGTTCGGGGCGAGCCTCTTCGTCGGGCCTTGCCGATGCTTCATGGCCGACCGATGGGACGGGGCGCTCTTGAGCCGTTCTCCCGTCCGTAGGCTACATGTAAGGGCTCGGGGTAATTGCGCCGTGTTCGATCGTCGTCGCATGCGTGCCGACGAGCGGGGCGTCGCGGGCTTCTTCGAGGACATCCCGGTCCTGATCATAATACTCGCCGGGGTCTCGATCCTGGTCTCGTCCGTCGTGATCGCCTCCGAGCGCATCTCCGAGAGGCGCCTCCAGTCGGACCTCGACCTTGCGGCAGAGAGGATGCTAGCGAGGATGATGACCTCCCTGCGTGACGCGCAGGAGGGGACGATCCTCATATCGTCGATCGGTTCGCTGAACATCAGCAGATGTTCAGAGGGACCACTTGCAGCGTGCGCCTTCGCTGTCAGCTTCGTCCGATACTATCCTGGCACTGAGTGGCTGCGGTCGGAATCGTCTTCAGGGACCGTGCCCGCACATGCGACGGGCCATGCTTCAAGGCTCTTCAATGCCGCGGATGATGGCAGGGGGCAGATCGTCATAGTAGAGGTGAGCGTGTTTGTGTGGTCCCCTGCGAAGGGATGACCGCGGGCAGCTCGCGCTGATGGACGCGCTCATCTTCTTCATGGCGGCGACCGCGATAGCCAGCGTCGTGCTTTACTACTCGACGCTCGTGCCCGGGGACGCAGTCGCCGATCACGGTCAAGGAAGGGCTGACCCCGATCAGGTGCTGGAAGCCG
>JAJYIS010000079.1 GCA_021789945.1 Thermoplasmata archaeon
CTGCTCGAAGGCCTGGTCGCTGAACTTCTTGCCCAGCTCGGGCCTGGCCATCTCGCGGTACTTCGAGACCATCTCGTCGTACTCCTTCCTCATCCTCTCGAGGTAGTCGGCCTCCTCCTCGGCCTCGCCCACGAACTTGACGCCGCAGTTCGGGCATTCAGTGGACTCGGCAGGTATCCAGGCGCCGCACTCGGAGCACTTCATCGTCCCGGCCTCGAACTCCACGCCACACTTCGGGCAGCGCTTGCTCGCGGCGGGTATGAAGGCGCCGCACTCTCCGCACTCGACGTACTTGCCGAGCCCATAGAAGTAGGTGTACAACGTGAAGCCGCCGATCGCCGCGCCCACGACGACGATTATCACGACCCAGACCCACCACGGGAACAGGCCTCCGGACACCTGAGAGCTGATCTGCAGGGTCACGGGCGTCGTGGAGCTGTACTGCTGGCCCATCACGACCGCGACGAGGTCATAGGACCCTGAATGGATGTCCGCCGGGATGGTCAAGGTAGCGACCGCGATGCCCATCTCGTTGCTGTTCGTGGGGGTGGTCTGCGAGCCGACGACCACGACGGACTTGGTCGCGGTGTCGACGAGCTGGAACACCACGTTCGGCACGTTCTGGACAGGGGTGCTCGTGCCGGCGTACTTGATCACAGCCGTCACGACGACCGCGTCGCCCGCGGTGTACTCGTTCTTGTCCACGCTGATGGTGATGTCGGGTGCCAGAGGATTGATGGTGAACGGCACGGACGCGATGTTGTTGCTTTCGAACGACTCGTCGACCGTGCTATTCGAGTCGACCCAGACCCACAGTTCGTAGGTCGCCGCAGTCGTGAGCGTGATCGTCCATGGGAACGAGACGGTCATCGTGTGGTTCGTCGGGTCGGCCGACAGGTCGAACTCCTTCTGGAACAGCGTGTGGTTGTACGCGCCCGTCGGCAGGGTCAGGTTCCTCAGGTTCACAAGCACCGTGAAGTTGTTCGCAGGCCTTCCGCCGTTGTTCGTCACGTTGACATTCACAGTGACGGTGTTCCCGTACGTCGCGCTCGTCCAGATCTGGGTGCCTGACTTCACCGTGATGCCCGAAGGCGTGACCGCCAGGTCGGGCCTCATGTCGAGCAGGGTGACCGTGCCGAACTGGACGTTGTTGGCGTAGGAGAGCTCCTCGATCGCGCCGCTGGGGTTCGCGACGACGTACAGTGTGAGGCTCGTGGGCGCAGTCACGGTCGGCGTGACGTAGCTCAGGGTGACCGATATCGCGTTGTTCGACGCGAGCGTGTCCGGCGGGGTGACCGTGTCAACAGGCGTTCCCGTAGGAGCATTCACGTACAACGAGACCGGCACATTGTTGACCGGGGCCGTCTGAGTGTTCCTCATGGTGACCGTGACATATACCGTGTCACCGCCAGGGACGCTCGAAGGCGGGTTGAACTGTATGCCGGAGAGCTCGATGTCAGGGGGCGTCAGAACGGTGAAGGTCTTGGAGCCGTTATCGTTGTTGTAATTGGTCTCACTCACGGAGTGGTCACCGTTCGCTATCACATACACGATGTGCGTTCCAGAGCTCGATGGCGTCCAGGACACGGAGGCGACTCCGTAGTATCCCGGAAGTATGCTTGTGACGACCGCTATCCCTATCGAGGTGTTGCCTCCAAAGGAATCCACGTCGTAGAACTGCACGGCGACATCAGACGCTGTCTTGTCGCCAATGTTGTGTATGTCAGCGCTCAGGGTGACAGTGTGGTTCACGATGACATAGTCCGGGGTCGTGTATATCTCCTGCGGGTCTGACCTCACCTCGATGTCCGCGAAGCTCAGGACGGTGACCGTGGTCGAGGCCGTCAGGGTAGTCTGGGTCAGCTCCGGGATGAGGTTCAGCGGGTCCACTATCACAGAGATGACATGCTGGGCCGGCTCGAGAGGCTCGTCCGCGACCCAGTTGACGCTGATGATCGCGCTGCCGTCCACGGGCACTATGGCCGCAGTGCCAGTGTCGATGAGCGTCTTGATGTTGTTGGCCTCGTCATAGAAGTTCGCTTGGACGTTGTGGGCTGGGGCAGCTCCGACGTTCGTCACGGTGGCATTCACGATGGTCGTCTGGTGGTTTATCGGGCTGCTCGGGTCCACCGTGATGCCGCTCGGGGATATCCTGAGATCGGGTTTCGCGCCAGGAATGGTCATCGTGGCATAGGTAGCATTCTTGCCCAGGGGCTCGGTGTACGGCATCACGCCGAGCGAGATGTCCGAGGGCGCGTAGAACGTGACCCCGTGCTTCGTGATGCTCGCGTTGACCTGGTAGTTACCGACGAAGGTCGAGCCCGTAGCCGTTATGATCGTCCCGGTGGACTTGACCCGGGCCACGCCCTGGCTATCCGAGATGCCGGACGATGCGAAGGTCCCGTTGATGAAGTAGCTCGCAGTCACGAGCGCGTCAGGCAACGGATAGCCCGCGCCGTCGAAGACCGTCACGTGTATCCACCTGTAGATGTAGGCGGTCGCGGCGTTCTCAACCTTCACCGAGGGTATGCTCGTGTTGGTGAATCCGCCGACTGCGCTGCCCGACAAGGTCATTGTCTGAGCCAGATTGGAGTCGAACACGTCGATATTGGCGTGCGAGTCCCAGGAGGTGGATATGTTGCCGTCCATCGTCACGTTGTGGAATATGACCTGGGCGTTCTCGAGCGCGACTATGTTGACTCCCACGAACACCGTGTTCGTGGCCTCAAGCACGCCGTATCCCTGGACGGTGAGGTCGATCAGCTTGTCACTGGTGACCGTCGTGTCAGTGAAGCTGAGGATCCCAGGCAGCGCCTGTGTCCCGTCGACAGTTATCGACCTCTGGTTCGGATAGTCCTGGACCAGCTGGAACACTGAGTTAGTGAAGGTCAGCGAGCCGTTCGCCGCGACGATCACATCGCCCGCGTGGTAGTAGGTCATGCTGTCGATCGTCAAGTTGGTCGGGACGACCAGCCATCTCGCCGGATCTGGGCTCAGGACGGACACGCCGAGCAGCTTCACAGTGAAGTCCGAGCTCTGGTCCCCTGCCAGCATCGCGGGGTACGGGTTCAGGGAGAACGTCGATGTCGAGCTGTACAAGGTCCCGCCTATCGTCGAGCTCCCGGTGAAGTCATATGTACCGACGAACAGGCTGTCGGTCATTCCACCGATGATCACGTCGCTCAGGTACGGGATGACCGCGACGCCGTTCGACTGGGTGTACTGGTAGTAGCTGGCCGTCTCTCCGAGATAGTTCAAGACTTCAACTGGCGGCGTCGTCGAGACTCCGCCTGGCACATAGTAGAACGCGGTCTGACCCTGCAGGTCGGATGAGCCGGAGAACTTCGCGGATATGGACGCGTTGTAGTTGGGGGGTCCGATCGGGACGCCATACTCGTCACCGACCGTGGCGTTCAGCCACCTGTAGATGAACGCTCCCGATCCTGTGGTGAAGGTGATGACGGCCTGGTCGAAGTAGACCGAGCCCGCAGTGCCACCCACGAATCTCAGGTTCAGGTTCCTTACGTCCCCGACGGTTCGAACAGAACCGATCGGCAAGGAGTAGGACTTCGTTACGAGCGATGTCTCAGACGCGGCTGGGACGATCCCGGTGCTCTGATATGAACTGCCCTGTACTGCCCATTCGATAGCATTGCTGCCTGTGTAGCCGTTGACGTAGTACGACACAGACAGTGATGCAGAAACCACTGGAAGGGAGTCAGCGTAACCTGATATCCACGTGTCGATTTCCATTGTCTGACCTGAACTGACCTGATAGTAATTCGAGTCAATGGATCCAAGGGTGCCCAGGTTCCCGCCGGTATTGTCTGCAGCGCCCTTCGTTGCAGGAGTGGCGACCGCGGAACTTCCCGATGTCACTATTGCGGGCTTTCTGTCCGCCAGGTTGCCGATGTAGGGCGCGAACGTGCATCCGTAGAGATATGCCCGGGCGGACCCGGTCAGAACCAGGACATTGTGTGTGGTCCAGTCGGCCGATGTGAGGACGGGCCCGAAGTCGACGCCTATGTAGCTGTTGACGGCGAGCATGTTCGTCGTGCCCGCAAGTGTGAGGTTTGCGGCCGGAGCGCCAAGGGACGGGTACTCTGGCAGATTGGTGATGGTGGAGTCGAAGATGTCCAGGGTGGAATCCGTCGCGGTAATCGCCGGGCCGTCGTTCGCCGCGTCGGCGGAGACAGTCCCAGAGCTGCCGACCACGAACTCGTTCACGAGGGCGACCGGGAGGGCGTCGATGGTAGTATCCCTCAGGGTGACTTGGGCTCCTGCAGTGAGGATGATGTTACCAGGGAACTCGAGCAGGGACGCGCCGCTCGCGACGAGCGTGCCGCCGTTCACGTAGATCGTGAGGAACGGCCACGGGTTGATCTGGTCGAGGTATGGGGTGATCGTGCCGTGGTCAAGGGTGAGCGTTCCGCCGGAGTTGACCGTTATGGTGTGCGGTACGCCGACATTGCTGATCACGCTCAACGTCGCATTCCGGATTATCAGGTTGCCGCTCGCGTTGACGTACACGTTGCCGTCGACCGGCTGCACGATGTTCTCGATCGTGTATGTTCCGGTCACTACCAGGTCGCCGGACGTGGCCTCGGCGGGGGGCACGTTCGCCAGGAATAGGAACCCGGCGAACCCCGAGACCAGAAGGCTCACAACAATCAATGCACTCAGAGTTCTGTTGGCAAGTAGCATGTCAGCTTTGCCTTCCATAAATTCACCCACCCAGAGAAGCTGGGTACTGCGGAAAATATGTAGGAGTTAATGCGTATAAAAAGGTATTTACCACATTTTCATGCCGCAGACGGCACAAAATCGACCATCTGGCTAGACCGGCTTTTTCTTCACGATTTTCTTGACGAAGATCTGCGGCTTCTTGATGCCCGAGGCCTTGTCGTCCGCTGCCTCCTCCGAGGGTTCCGCCTTCGGCCCCTGCTTAGCTAGCGCATCCTTCACGTTCACGCCGCAGGCATAGCACATGAGGGCGTCCCTGCTGATCATCGTCTTGCAGTTCGGGCACGGGATCTCCTCGTCCGAGGCGGCCTCTTCGACGACCTCTTCCTCCTGCTTCTCGTCCTCCCGGATCTTCTGCCCGCACGCGTAGCACATGATCGCGTCCTTCGATATGACGGTCCTGCAGCTCGGGCAGAGCATCTCGTCCTCGCTCAGCGTCGGCGGGGCCTCCGCGGCCGTGGCCGGTTTCGCCGGCGCTGCCACCGCCGGCCTCGACATGATCTCCTTCTGGCGCTCCATCAGCTTCTTCGCGTCCTCCGAGAGCTTCTCCCGGTCCTGCCTGATGGCCGCCTCCTGCTCGGCGAGCGCGCGCTCGCGCGAGATCAGCGCGTCCCTCCGGGAGCTCACCTGCTCGAGCATCCTCTGGAGCTCCTCCTCGGACTTCCGCTGCTGCTCGTCCCTCTCAAGCAGGGCCTTGCGCTTCTCCGCGTGCTCGTCCTGGATCCTGCCCAGGTCGAGCAGCCTTTCCGAGACCTCCTTCTCGCGGGCCTCGGCGTGCGCCATGTTCGCCTTCGCCAGCTGCTCCACCTTGCCGACCTCCGCCTCCCTGGCGTCCAGCTTAGCCGATCGATCCTGGAAGGCGGACTCGCGCTTCTTCATCTCCTCGACCCGTTGGTCGATGGACGCCTCCTTCTGCCTGAGCGCGTCCTCCTTCTCCCGGAGACGCTGCTCGAGCGCGTCCAGGTCCGTCTTCTGCTTGGCCATCTCCTCGCCGCGGCCCTTGAGCTCGAGCTCCTTCTTCCTGGCCTCGGCCTCTTGGTTCCTGAGGCGCTTGACCGCCTCATCGATTATCGACGCGATCGATCCGTCCTTCGACTCCTCTTCGGCCATCAGTCATCATCCCAGGGATTCGGCGAAATCGTTTCGTGATGCCCGCACTCGCGTGCCCTCATCGAGGATATGCGCTGCGGGCTTAAAGCGTGATTTCCCGCGACGACTAGGGCGCGCTCAGGAGCGGGCCCAGGACCTGTATGCCGCCCTTGCCCACCTCGATGGCGTGCCGCTCCATGCTGTGCTCCGAGGCGCGCATCTTCTCCACCTGGAGGAACCTGACCAGCTTGCCCCTCTGCCTGTCCAGCCCGAGGAGCATTATCCCGTCCGCGAGGAAGCCCTCGTTCCCGAGCAGCTGCGACTCGCCTGTGAGCGAGCGCTCCATGATTATGAAGCATGTGAGGTTGTTGTCCCTCAGCATCTTGAAGAAGTAGAACATCTTCTTGCGCATGTCCTTCACGTCCTCCATGAGCGAGTACAGGGCGCCCAGGGAGTCGAGCACGAAGATCGAGAACTTGTCGCCGTGGGTCTTCCGAAAGCGCTGGATCATCTTCTCTATGAAGAGGACGTAGTCGGTCGCCGTCTCCTCGCCGATAGCCTCGTCTATCTGGTCGATCTCGCGGAGGTCGGTCAGGTCCGAGATCTGCATCTTCATCGACAGCTTCGCGCCCACGCTCTCCATGTTCTTCAGGTGGCTGTCGACGGTCTCCTCGAGGGTCGCGTACAGCCCGAACTCGTTCTTGTCCTTGAGGTACTGGGACATCAGTGTGTAGCAGAACGTGGTCTTCATGGACCCTGGCGGCCCGGTCACGAGTATGACCTTCGGCCTGCCGACGTCGTTCTTGAAGACCTTGTCCAGGCCTGGTATCGAATCCTTGAACACGAGAGATGCCTCCTGACGAATTCCGGGGGGAATCCTTACGGCTCCGATTGGCCTTTTCAATGCGATGGCGTCTATTAAATCTTTTCGAGATGGCTTTCTGTCAAGAGAATCATTTGGCAGGGGCTCGCAACCCCCTCGTGCTGTCGACCGGGGGTACATGTAGTCGATACCAGTAGGTATCTGGCCGGCACTGGACCATGGATGCCGGTCAGGGGCGTGGTCTTTCTGCTCGCCTCCGAGCTTCCCCCGGAGGCGAAGTCCCTCCTCGAGGACTTCAGGCTAGCGGTGAACGAGGCCATCAGAGCCGGGGTCGCCTACAGAGTCACATCCCGAAATGGAATGATTAAGCTCGTCTACAAGGCGTTCCGGGAGGAGCATCCTGGCATGTACGCACAGCACCTCGTGTCCTCATTCGAGGTCGCTGCGTCGGTCCTCAAGAACCATAGGAGCCGTTTCCGAAGAAACGGAGCCGTCAAGACTCCTTTCGTCAACCGCCTGATGATGAAGACCGAGAACCAGGCGTACAAGCTTGACCGGGTGAAAGGAATTATCGACCTTCCCATAAGGGCCGGTTGCCACGTGGAGCTGAAGCTCGTCGTCAGCCAGTACCATCGAATATATCTCAACGACCTCAACCTCTTGCTCGGCTCCCTGACGCTCCTTTCCGACAGAGCAATCGTGGCCTTCAGGAAGGAGGCTGGGATACAAGTTGAATCGACGTCAGTGATCGCCCTTGACACGAACGAGCACAGTCTTGACGGGGTCTTCATCGCGCGAGCCGCAAACGGAGACTCAGCAATGAAAGTGAAGGCGTTCTTCCCCGACGTTGCGACCATTCAACAGCGCCATCACGGCCGGCGGAAGAGGCTCCAGAAGAAGAAGGCTCACGACAAAAGGATGAGCAGGGTCCTGTGCAAGCGGGAGGGGAAGAGGGGGCACGACAGGGTCTCCTACAGAATGCACCAGGTCGCGAACGCTGTCATTAGGTTCGCGGAGACCGAGAAGTCGGCCATCGTGCTCGAGGACCTGAAGGGAATCAGGCGCATCAGCAGCTACGATAGAGCCATGAACAGGCGCCTGAGCATGTGGCCTCGAAGGAAGCTCCACCAGATCATCGAGTACAAGGCGGAGTGGAGGGGGATCCCCGTCATCAAGGTGGATCCCCGATACAGCAGCAGAAAGTGCCCGATATGTGGGAGGATACAAGATTCCCGAATGGGCACCGAGTTCAGGTGCGAGTGCGGGTGGCACCTCGACAGGCACATAAACGCCAGCCTGAACCTGCTGCAGACAGCCATCTCCAAGGGATTGGAGGTGGCAGGGGGTCTACGGTTCGACCCCGGCGCGT
>JAJYIS010000006.1 GCA_021789945.1 Thermoplasmata archaeon
CAACGCGAGCGACGACACTGGCCTGGCGGGCTGGTGGATATACCTGTACAAGTTCGTGGACGGCAAGCCCGTCATGGTCGGAGAGACGATGACGAACGAGACCGGGGCCTACAAGTTCTGCGACCTCGGGCCCGGGACGTACTTCGTCTCCGAGGAGACCAGGGACGGCTGGATACACACGAGCCCGAGCTCGTCTGGGAACATCACCCTGACATCGGGCCAGGCCGTGAGCTTCGACTTCCTGAACTTCCAGCTGGGCACTATAACCGGGTGGAAGTTCGAGGACCTGAACAGCAACGGCGTGTGGGACCAGGGCGAGCCCGGCATCTCCGGCTGGCCGATACACATGGTCAAGGACGGCCTGCCGACGGTGTACACCACATGGACCAACTCGACCGGCGGGTACACCTTCAGCGGCCTGATGCCTGAGGCGGACTACTACACCGTCTACGAGAACCCGCTCGAGAGGCCCTGCTGGACCCCGACGACCACGATCGCGTTCGCCGTGAAGATGTACTCGGGCGCGAACATCGAGCTCGACCCGTTCGGGAACTTCCACAACGTGAAGATCACGGTGTTCAAGTACGAGGACGTGAACGGCAACGGCGTCTCCGACAACGGAGACAAGCCGCTGGCCAACTGGACGTTCGACCTGGTGAACTCTACCGGCGCCATCGTGGCGACCGGCAAGACGAACGCCACGGGCGAGCTGACGTTCGTGATAACCCACGCGGGCAACTACACGATCCGCGAGGCGACCTACGCTGGCTGGCAGGCCGTGAACCCGGAGAGTGGAGAGATCAACATCACCGTCGTCTCGGGGCACGCGTACAACGTACTCTCGCAGGAGGAGCAGTACTACTATCCGTTCGGGAACTTCCAGCCAGGCACGATCACCGGCATGAAAGGCTATGACTGGCTGATGAACGGGCTGTTCGACGGCGAGGACTACGGGCTCGGGAACTGGATCATCAACCTGCACGGGAACCTGACCGCTGGCGGAACGGTGGACCACACGGTCCTGACCGCGTCCGACGGCAGCTTCGAGTTCTCAGGGCTAGACGCGGGCGTGTACACGATCACCGAGGTCGTGCCACTGGGCTGGCACGCGACCCGGCCGTGGAGCGTGAACGTGACCATACACAGCGGCGACAACGAGAAGGTCCTGTTCATGAACGTGTACTGGGGCACCGTCTGGGGCTACAAGTTCTACGACAAGGACTTGAACGGCTCGATGGACCCGAACGAGCCCGGACTGTCCGGCTGGACCATCGTGCTGAACGGCACGAGGGACGACGGCACCCATGTGTACGAGACCTGCATCACGAACGAGACGGGCTACTACGCCTTCACTGACATACAGCCGGGGAACTACACGATCGACGAGCTCCCGGTGGCGACCTGGCAGGCGACGACTCACCTGCCGTTCGAGTTCAGCGTCGGCGGCGGAGGCGCGTTCGACCTGCAGTTCAACATCGGCAACATACAGTACGCCAAGATCTGGGGCTACAAGTTCCTCGACACGTACTCGCAGACCTATCCGTTCTGGCCGAACGGCGTGCGCGACCCAGGCGAGGTCGGCCTCGGCAACTGGGAGATAACCCTGGACGGCTGGACGATCGACGGAGTGCACGTGCACGAAGTGGTCTACACCGACAACATCGTGGACATCGGGTACTACGAGTTCGACAACCTGCTGCCCGGAACGTACACCATCAGCGAGACGCTCCTGAAGGGCTACTGGGCGACCACCCAGCTGAGCACGACGGTCATGATCTATCCGTTCCCGTACGGGCCGGTGACGAAGCACATCGACTTCGGGAACCTGATACCGTCGGCGGACCCGCAGATCAACTTCGTGCTGCAGAAGGGCTGGAACATGTGGTCGACGCCGGTGGATGTCGCAGGCCTGAACGCGGAGACCCTGCTGCAGAGCGTGGGCTCGCACGCGGTCCTCGTCACGAGGATCGACAAGGCGGGCAACTGCCTCGACAGCTACGCTCCTGGCGACTACCAGCTGGGCATAACGCCGTTCCCGATCGTGACCGGACAGGGATACTACATCGCGGTCTCGCAGGACACGGTGTTCCAGCTCGAAGGCTACCTGCCGGGCGTGAGGACCGAGAGCCTGAGCGCCGGGTGGAACTTCATCGGGCACGACGGGCTCAAGCCGATGCTGGCCAGCCAGTTCCTGGCACAGGTCCAGGGCGGCACGGCGCTGCTCATCATGGGCTACAACCCGAACACCGGCAACCTCGATACCTATGTGATGGGCGACGGCTCGATGTACGACTTCGAGGTCTCGCCTGGAAGGGCGTACTTCGTGTATGTCCTGGGACCGGCGTCGATAACCTACACGTGAGCAGGAACGCATGAGAAACCTAACCAAACGCGGGCTGGGTTTTTACAGCCCGTCGGGAAACCATTCGATCAGCTCGGCCTTTCGACCGCTAATCGACCGTGAGGAAGTGACATACGGGTGGAGGCGGTTACGGGCCTCGGACGTCCGTCCGGGCATCGCGATGGGTTTCATGGCGGTCGGCAGGGGTTTGAGGGATCCGAGGACATTGGCGGCCATATCCGTGCTGGTGGTCGCGCTGACCTTATCGACCATGCTCTTCGGGGGGTCCGAGCGCGGGAGCGCGTACACCTGGCCCGTGAACGTCAGGGGCTTCGTGACCGATTCCGTCGGCAACCCGGTCCAGGGGGCCAACGTGACGGTCGACATGATGTCTGGAGCCACCGTCAGGGCGACCAAGTACTATGATGCGACCCTTTCGAGCGGGCTGTACTCTGTCACCTTCCAGTCGTCGGAGTGGGACCCAGGCAACACCATCGTCGCGATCGCCACATACGGCATCTATACGAACCAGAACAGTACCGTCGCCGCTGCGGACCCGATCCAGTATGTCAATGTCACCCTGGCGATGACCATTCCCGAGTTCGGGAGCGTGATGGGCCTGTCTACTTCGTTCGTCACGATGGGCATGGTCGCGATAGTCATACTGGCCAGCCGGAGGCGGAAGGACCGTCTGGCTCCTTAGCGGCGGGAGAGCAATGGAATGCATAAAATCTATAAAGACATGGCCTCCTTATCTGCTTCGCATCGATTGAGGTGGTCGTAGATGCTCCTCCGGTTCTGCAGAGTGCGCTTCGCATACGCCATGACCGTCGCCTTGGCCGTCGCCATGGTGGGCATGGTGCTCATGGCACACACTTCCAGTGCGGGCGTCTGGCCCTTAAACGTCAGGGGCTACGTCTGGGACAACAAGGGCAACCCGGTCCCGAACATTCCGGTCACGGTCAACATACTCTACCAGAGCAACGGTTCCGTGAGGTCCACTTGGACCACGACCACCACCTCTATCGGGTTCTACTCGAAGAGCGTCGACTCGTCTGGATGGGATACAGGTGACACGATACAGGTCATCGCGACGCACAACAGCAACCAGCAATCCAACTCGACGACAGCGACCGCCGCCGCAATCCAGTATGTCAATGTGACATTCCCGTACGAGATCCCCGAGTTCGGGCCTGGCTGGGCCGGACTCGTGGCCGCGGGCGGTGCTGTCGCGGCAGTCGGAGTCGCTCTGACGATCTTCCTGAGGCGCAAGTAGAGGGCCGGAGGGCGACGGGCCGCACATGCCTACGCTGATGCTCATTTCGGGGGCCGCGCCGTCCCAAACCGCTATCAGTTTTGAGAATAGTCATTTATAGGGGTCGGTCGATGGAGCTTCGCCCCAAATCCGCACACTGACTCGACACAGGGGCCTCGGGCTAGACAGGGATGGGATGCTTTATAACCGATGATAACCACGCGGCACCGCTTAATAGGCGTGCCCAAGGTAGTGAAACCACGGGATGATCCTCCTTGGTGGGTCTAGATGCCGAGCTCAGGGTGTCTACGAGGAGTCACACGGCCCCTCCACTCAAGCGCGGGCTAGCGGTCGCGTTGACCGTCGCCGTGCTCATGCTCCTTCTCGTTTCGTCATTCTCACCGATCGCGGGAGCCGCTTCCGGCAACAGCTCTGCGGCCTCGAACGGGCATCGGGACACTACCCCTGCATCTGCCTCGCCCGCGAACTCGCACTCAAAGCGCGAATCGTGGGATTGGCCGAAGCTCGCTGACAAGACCGGGTATGTCAATGTCATTGTCTCTTGGTCCTCGAACCAGGACCCGAACTCCAGCGCCGGCTCGCACGACGGCAAGTTCCGCGGCCTCATGGCCGAGCTGAGGAGCGGAATGAAGGAGCGGTACACGAAGGCCCTGACCGGCTTCGCGGCCCACATCAGCCTGGGAGCAGTGGACGAGTACCTCCAGAGCGATGACGAATCGTTCCAGGTATATCCGGATTACACGGTGAACGCGACCGCCTCTGGCGATATGACGAGCATCGGGGCGGACCAGGTTTGGGCGACCCAGGACCCGACGGGCGCTGCTGTCACAGGCAAGGGCATAGTGGTAGCGGTCATAGACACCGGGATCGACTACATGCACCCCGACCTGGGCGGCGGCTTCGGGCCTGGCTACAAGGTCATAGGCGGCTACGATTTCTACAATAACGACCCCGACCCTATGGATGACAACGGCCACGGCACGCATGTCGCTGGTGTGATTGCCGCGAGCGGAGGCATGACGGGCGTGGCCCCGGGAGCCTCCCTGTTGGCCTACAAGGTGCTGGGCCCGGACGGTTCCGGAAGCGTCAGCAACGTGATCGAGGCGATCGACAGGTCGATGGACCCCAATCAGGACGGCGACACTTCCGATCACGCAAACATCATAAGCATGAGCCTGGGCGGCCCGGGCCAGAGCGGTGACCCCGTCTGCACCGCAGTCGAGAACGCGGTCAATGCGGGCATCGTCGTCGTGGTCGCCGCGGGCAACGACGGCCCCGCGATGGGCACGGTCGCATCTCCGGGCCTCGCCCCGGACGCGATCACGGTGGGCGCAGTCGACAACAGCGGAGTCCTCGCTTCCTTCAGCTCAAGGGGCACATCGCCGAACCTGTCCATCAAGCCAGAGATCTGCGCCCCCGGCGTGAACATCAACTCGACGGTGCCGTTCTCGGGCGCCGCCAGAAGCTCTCCGACGGGCTATGCGATCATGAGCGGGACATCGATGGCGACACCTCATGTGAGCGGTGCTGCAGCGCTCCTGCTCCAGGAGCACCCCGGCTGGACCCCGATGCAGGTGAAGTCAGCGCTGGTGTCGGGAGCCAACCGGGTGAACGAGTCCGTGTGGGCGGCCGGCTCTGGAGACCTCTGGATCCCGGCGGCAATCAACTCCAGCCTGTTCTTCTACCCCTCGATCGTATCGTACGGTCTCGCCGGGAGCGCCTCGAGCACCGTGAACATCTCGAACTCCGGATCAGGCGTGACGCTCACCCTGACCTCCTCGGACTTCTTCGAACTCGACGCTGACGGGACGATGCTCCCGACCGTCTGGACCAACATCTCCTCGGCCAACCCTGCCTCCGTGTGGGCGGGGTCCGCGTCATCGACGACCTCGGCCATCACCGTGCCCATGCCGACCGCGCAGATCCCTGAAGGATACTACGACGGCCAGGTGACTGTCTCCGGCGGGTCCTGCTCTGTCCGTTTGCCATTCGGGTTCGCGGTCCTGTCCCGCCTCAACGTACACGTGCTCGACGCGAACGGCACGGAGGTCTACGACCCGTACGGCGGAGTCTGGGTGTTCAATGACCCGAACGGGAGCGTCGCCTTGGGCATACGGGGCAGCGTCGACGAGCCCGCACCTCCGGCCAGCTTCCTGCTGCCCTCGGGCAACTACTCCGTGCACTCCTTCGGCCACCAGCTCCTGTACCAGTTCTCGGACCCGTTCGTCCTCGGAGCGAACATCAGCCTGGCCAGCCTGGAGACCAGGGATGTCTACCTGACGATGTCCAGCGCTCGCATTTTCACCCTGGACCTTCAGACTGATGCCGGCCTCCCGATATACGTCAAGGACTACCGCGTCTACGGTAGGTACGTGGGCGACCACAACATCTCGTTCCAGTTGGTCGGCTCGGACTACTCCGTCACCGGAAGCGAGGTGTTCTCGCTTCCGATGTCGAAGAACATCTATGTCTCCGACACGGACATCGCGATCGGCATCTCGATCTCCGGATTCGCATATTCCCCTGCAATGTGGGACTTCATGTCCCGCAACTGGCAGCACTGGTACGAGTACACGGGCTCCGATTCCACGACGTTCTACCCTGAGGCGAGCGCTGACCTGCAGTACCTGCTGGCCTGGGAGTTCAACGGGATCAGCTCCGCGACGCCGACCATGCTGTCACTCGTTCCCGGAGAGTATTCCGTCTACGACACGAAGTACGACATACCGGGGATGCTGTCCGATGTATGGTGCGACTGGGGCACCCTGAGGCCGATAGGAGGGGACTCTGCGTTCTACATCCGCAGGGATACGGACACCTCTCTGAACCCGTTCTATTCCGGCATGACGAGAAGGACCATCGTCCAGGGCGTCTTCTCCGAGGTGTACTTCCCGGCAGACCTGTTCGAAGGGTTCTTCGAGAGGGAGTTCTACACGCCCAACTACACGAGCCTCGTCAGGGCGAACACCGCCGCCGAGGTCTACATGCCCGACCGCAACTTCCTGACCCCGATCGACGATGTCGCTTCCGTCGAGAGGGTCGGCGCAGGCCCCTTCTATCCTGCGGTCAGGACGGCGAACACTGCGGATTCGTTCGTGCTCTACCAGCCGCTGCTCAGGGACCAGTCAGGGGCCAAGGTGGGCGGGATGTCCCTGCCCCAGATGTACCTGTACCTCAACGGCCAGCTCTACGGGGCCTATCAGATCGCCGAGCACCTTGCCAGGCCGGACGCGATGAGGATCACCTCTCTGTCAAGCCCTGGGAAGTATACGGCCGACATCGACTACTCGCCTGTGCCCCAGATATGCGGCAATGTGAACATCGAGCTCGGGTTCACGATCCCAGGGACAGACATGGATCCTCCCCAGATCACGGGGCTTAACATGTCACAGAGGTTCGTCCCGGGCGACATCGTCCCGATAACGGTCAACGCGATAGACCTGGGCTCTTCCCCGACCGTCTCCATCTCCTGGAGAGCAGGAGCGGCGTCCCCGTGGGTCTCCATCCCAGTGACTGCGCTCGGCGGTTCGTCGTTCGGCGCGGCGATACAGACTTCGTCCAGCACGACCTCGATTGACCTGATGATCACGGCGACCGACGCCGCGGGGAACTACCTGAAGTACACGGCCTCGGACGCCGCGGAGGCGCAGGTCCCGGTGGTCTTCGATCTCTCGGCGTCTTCGAGCGACGTCAGCTATAGGAACGGGGATGCTTCCGTCGTGCTGACGGGAACGCTCACCGACGCTCTGGGCAACCCTCTCTCGCCGATCGCCGGCGTGCCGATCGAGCTGTCGGCCGGCGGACGCAAGGTCGCGATGATCCTCGACGAGTATGTCGCGGACGGCACGCATTCCCACAACGGCACGATACGGTTCGAATGGCACTTCAACCCGACATACATCTTCACCGGACCGAACGAGACCGTGGACATAGACGCCTCGTTCGACCTGGGGATATATCAGCCAGTGCACTGCACGATCACACTCCACTCGATTTACTTCTACGATCCTCCCCCGGTCATCACGCTGGTCTCGCCTGTGAACGGCTCCCTGATACCGGCGGGCCAGACGATCGATCTGCAGATCACCGACAACGGCCCGTTCCAGGTTCAGATGTCCCTCGACGGCGGAGCCCAGAGCGCGCTCCTCAGCCCGTACGACATCAGCACCTCGTCCTGGACATCGGGAAGCCATGTCCTCCGGATCACTGCCACTGACGACCAGTTCGTCTCGACCACGTGCACCTTCAACTTCGTCGTCGACACGACCTTCCCAGTCATACGGATTATCGACCCGCTCCCGGGGTCCTCGGTCCCGGTCGTATGGACGCTCGTGGCCAACGTGACGGACGACCATCTCGGCCAGGTGACCTACGCCCTTGACGGAGGCTCACCTCAGGCCCTGCAGAGTCCGTACACCATAAACATGACGGGCTGGGCGATAGGCTCTCACACGGTCGTCATATACGCGGTCGACCTCGCAGGCCACCATTCCTCGAATTCGACGACCTTCCAGATAGTCTCTAGCACGCTCGTCCTCACCCTGGTCAGCCCGCAGAGCGGCGATGTCGTCCATTCAGGCGTGCCGATTTCGTTCACCGTCCTTTCCCTCGGAGCGTGCACGAACAGCTGGCAGGAGTCCGGGACATGGCACTCGCTGGGCAATCAGACCTCGATCTCAACGGTTGGGTGGCCGGAGGGACCCCATACGGTCACGATCAACTCCACCGACGCCTACGGAGGCTGGGGAGAGATATCCGTCTCCTTCACGATAGACGACACTCCGCCGACCATCGTCCTCGTCTCACCCGCCAACCAGTCCTTCGTGTCCTCGACGGACAAGCTGAGCGTGGCCGTCTCCGATGCGAACTTCAAGAGCGTCTCATGGACCCTCTGGGGAGCCACTCGGACAAGCTCCTCGGCGAGCCTTTCGATATCCCTCACCCCCAACCCAGGCGACGGGATGTTCTATGTCGACGTCAAGGCCCTCGACAAGGCCGGCAACCAAGCGAGGGACCTCTTCGTGTTCGCTCTAGACTCGTCGCCGCCCGCGCTCTCGGTGAGCGGGTTCGTCTCCGGACAGGCCGTCCGGCCGGACCAGGTGATAGCGGTCAACGCGAGCGACGCGTTCCTGTCGTCGGTATCCTTTGTCGTCGACTCGGGTCCGCTGGTCGTGCTCCAGGCACCTTACACCTTGAACTGCAGCTCTCTGGCCCTCGGATGGCACATGATACAGCTTCGGGCGGATGACTACTCCGGGAAGAGCACCATGCTGAACGTCTCGCTGTATGTTGACGGCGTCGCCCCTACCGTGGTGACGGAGTTCCCGTCCGTCGCGGAGGCGAACACCTCCCTAGTGCTCGAGGCGAACATAACCGACGACTTCGCCGTTAGCAAGGCCATGCTCTACTACGAGCTCAGGGACGGCGCGTTCGTCTCCGTCCTGCTCCACGGATCCGGCTCGATATACTCGGCGACAGTCCCCGGGAGCTCTCTGTGGGACGGGATGGTCGCCTATGTCGTCGCCTATGACTTCGTCGGGCACTCGACCCAGAGTCCGGAGGTCGCGCTGCACATCTCAAGCGCTGCGACCGCTCCTGAGACCCCCGTGAACCATCAGGGCTTGCCGTCGTACCTGAACCTCGGGCTCGTTTCTACGCTCTCCCTGGCCGTCATCTGCGGCTCCGTCGCGTTGTTCTTCGCCCTTGGCCGCAGGCGGCACGACGAGCCTAGGAAGACAATCTCCAGCAAGTTCGGCCGAGGCAGCTCCGGGCCAAGCCCCCTGAATGCCGATAAGACGACTCTCGCTGTTCATGACTCGGCGGTCGTCGCGTGGCAGGCTCCTGGCAGGCAAATCGACGCGCCGATGCCGAAGACCCGGGCGGCCGACATTGTCGTTCCACCGGCCCCATCCGTAGCGGTCCCTCAGCCGGAGCAAGTGGGACAGCCGGAGCTGATCGATGCGATCCCGACCGTCAAGTTGAAGTCTCCCGAGCCCGAGGCGGTGGATGCTGCCGACGGGACCGACTACGGGGACCTCATCATGAAGGAGTTGGTGTTCCCGAGCCTGCTCAACTCCGTGTACGAGAAGGAGCAGGACCACCTGTTCGAGGAAGTTGACAGGAAGCTGGACGAGCTCGAGCAGATCCTCGCGAAGGATTCGAAGAAGACTTTGGAGAAGTAGCGTCAGCTGCCTGGGACGGTGCTCTCAAGTCCGGTGCGCCTTTCCGGGACGGTCTTCTCGAACTTGTCTAACCATATGATTATCAGCGTCCAAAATACCGTCACGAAGATGACGAAGACGACGATCCCGATGTACGCGTGGAAGAATATGAGCGCCGGGTGGCCGTAGAGGTGGCCCACGAAGATCGTTATCGTCATCCTGAGGATGTTCGAGGCCCATGTCATCAGGAGGCCGAGGCCCAGTGCGAGCAGGATTCTCCTGTCCACATTCTCGTAGCGCACCAGGACGAACGCGAGGAACGCCGAGAAGAACAATCCCGCGGAGTATAGGCCGCTGCATCCGGAGCCGATACCCAGGAGCAGCATCTTGCCGCCGTACTCGTACGATATGAGGTTCGAGATGCCGTAACCGCTCAGGTCGAGCTGGGCGCTCGCATGGACTCCCAGCAGGTTGACGACCGACACGACCGGCTGGGTTATGGAATAGTACTCCGAGTACGCCGTGACCTTGTAGAACGAGTCGCCGGTGACGACCTGGTAGATGTTCCAGATCACCGCGAACACTATGGTCATGAACATGAGATACAGCACGATGAAGTCCTTCTGCATCGCGAGCTTCGTCGGTCCGGTGTAGTAGAGGACCAGGGACAGCCCGAAGAGCGTGACGATGAAGTCCGTCATTTCAAGGTCGCTTCTCCCTGCGACGACGATCTTCCAGACGGACCATAGGAGTATGATGAGGAACCCTGCGGCAGGCAGGGCCGGCACGAGGATCTTCTTCGGAACGTATCTCGAGAAGAACGTGAAGAGCAGGCCTTCAGGCAGGGGGCCGGACACCTTCTCCTGTCTGAGAAGCGAGTATATTACGAGAAGAAGGCCGACAGCGATGAATATGATCTCGACGAGATACGCGGAGTGGCCGAGGTAGTGGTTGTACAATGCGCCTACGACCAGCAGGGAGCCGAGGAGCATCAGCCATTCCCTTGGGGGCCTCACGGGACCAGCTCAGGTCGCTCGTCGTATATAATCGTTGACGCGCGCAGTCGTCAGGCGGTATCCGTCTGGCCATGATGCTGGCTTTCATCACTGCTCTGCGGTCTCCCTTCCGCCAGGCGCCTTCCTCGCTCTCGTCAGGAAGATCCCGGATGCCGTGAGCACGACCAGCATGATCGCGACCTCACTGACGGTGGTGAACCTCGTGGTCAACGATGGAAGCAGGAGGCTCAGGAAGAAGGTAGCAACGGGTTCTGAGGCAATGACCACTCCCGCAAAGACGACGGAAAGGGTGATGCCCCGCCGCGCGTGCGGAGTGCTTGGAATCATGTCGCCGCTGGGCGCGAGCGCTGCCCATGCGAGGACGAACATCGGTATCATGAGTCCGGATATCGCAGCCAGGAGAGGCCCCATGTCCAGCACCGTCGTGAAGTTCATGGATGCGGCCGCTGCCGTGCCTGTTATCAGGAGGCCGAGCACCGACGCGTTCCTGTAGGAATAGCGGCTCCCGAGCGCGATCCCCAGCGCGCCGATAACGTAGGCCAGCACCGTCAGGATGGTGATGGTGGAGAACAGCGCGAGGTCCACGATCGCGATGATGACAAGCGTGGTCGCGAGTATCCACGACCGCTCGCTCATGTCCTCCCCCTCCTGATCGCCCTTGCGATGCCCGCGGCAGTGTCTGCGGGACCGACCCTGATGAAGGACGCGCCCATCCCTCTGATGCTGCCCTCGAGCTTGATCGAATCGCCTAGGTCGCCGTACATACGCTCTATCGTTCCTGTGTCGAGCTCCTGAAGGTCCGGCCCGTACCAGTCATCGAACATGCCGACGACGAGCATGCGGTTGTTCGTCGCCTTGCACAGCTTCGCGCTCAGCAGGACGGCGTTCCGGGACGACATGAGGTCAGTCACCACAATGAACAGCTGCTCCTTCCCGCGGCCCGCCGCGATGAGCTCCTTGATGCCGCCGTCCAGGCCGTAGCCCAGCCTGCTCCGGGCCTTGGACGCCGACAGGCCTTGGAGTGTCGTAAGGAACTCCTCGCCCTTGCCCGAGTCGGAAGCGCTTATTGCGCCCGCGGACGCGACCGCGCGCGTGTCCTTGAGTTCCTCGGTTCCCGAGCGCCGGTCGGCGACATCCATCGCCCCGGGGGCGCTCCTTAGGATTTTGACCACCTTCTCGAACTGGCGCCTCCCGAGCCCCGGCGCGACCTTGTCGATCACCCTCACCTCGTCGAACACCGCGACCCCGGTCGGATGATAGCTGCTGATGAGGACATTGGAGAGCTGCATGGACAGGTCGACCGCATGGTCCACCTTCGCGATCCTGTGAGTCTTCAACCTCATGCTGCTGCTGCAATCGACGAACACCATCGTCTGGACCGCGCCCTCCTTCCGGTATGTCTTGGTCATCAGCTTGCCGAGCTTGGACAGCATCTTCCAGTGGATGTCCCGGGGGCGGTCGCCGGGCACATAGTCCCTGATCCCGTCGAACTCGAGCTCCCTGAGGACGACTGCAGGGTTCCTGCCCATGCCGGAGAACTCGAGGTGCTCCCGGCCGGCCATCTTCTTCGCCGTATCGAGGCTCGCCTTCTGAGTATGGACCGTCAGGTCGCTCTTCTGCTCTATCACCTGATGCTCCGTGAACAGCCCGTACGCGTCGGTCCTTTCGATGGTCATTCCCTTGATGGAGTGTGGGCCCCGCTTGGACGGGACCATTGTGTACGAGAGCTTCAGTATCGACCTCGGCGGCAGTGCGATTGTCGCCCTGTTGCTGCCCGCGGCTACCGTGCAGTCCTCGGGGATCTGGTCGATGAAGGTCCCCCGGATCGTCGTAGAGTGCCTGTTTAGGACCTCGACGGCGACGGCCACCGGCTCGTTAGCGAACACCATGTCGTCCAGGATCTGTCGCTCTATCTGCAGGTCCGTACTCGCCAGCTCGTACGAGAACTCCCTGTGCGCGAACACGTAGCAGCTGACGAAGACGATCGATACAACTGCGTAGGAGATGTTCGAGTACAGGACGCCTATGAATGCGAATACGATTGAAACCGAAAGAAGTGCGGTGCCGATCGTGGTCGAGCGCAAACTCCCTCACACATTCCAGTTCTAGCCGCCCTTGAACTCTCCCTTGGGCACAGGCACCGACGAGAGGATTGACTCGGTGATTCCGGCTCTCGTCAATCCTCCGAGTTCTGCCTCCGGGGAGAGTATGAGCCTGTGGTCGAGGACTTTGTGCGCCATGGCCTTCACATCGTCCGGGATCGTGTACGACCTGCCGTGGATATACGCGTGGGCCTTCGAAGTCTGGAGGAGGTGGATCGCGCCTCTCGGGCTCAGGCCGAGGTCGAGGTCGTCCAGGGCCCTTGTCGCCCTTGCGATCTCCTCGACGTAATCCAATAGGCTCGGGTGCACGTGTATCTTCCATATGTCCTTGCTCATGTCGATGATGGCATCCCTTGCCAGGACCATATCGAGCTCCTGCTCCTCGGAGCTCTTCAGCTTGAGTATGTCGACCTCCTGCTCCTTCCCGAGATAGTCCATGACGGATTTCACCATGAACCTGTCAATCTGGGCCTCGGGAAGCGGGTACACCCCCTCGGTCTCGATCGGGTTCAGGGTCGCGATCACCATGAACTGGTCCGGGAGGTCGAAGGTGTCGCCCTCGATGGTCACCTGCCTCTCCTGCATCGCCTCCAGGAGCGCGGACTGCGTCTTCGGGGGCGCCCTGTTTATCTCGTCCGCGAGGATCAGGTCGGCAAATAAGGGGCCTTTCCTGACCTCGAAGTCCGTCGAGCGCTGGTTGAAGAAGTAGTGGCCCGTGATGTCCGCCGGGAGAAGGTCCTGCGTGAATTGGATCCGCCTGTACGACAGCCCGCATACGGACGCGAACGCCTTCGAGAGGGTGGTCTTCGCGACCCCGGGAACCCCTTCTATGAGGAGATGCCCTCCGGACAGGAGGCATATCAGGAAGTCGTCAATCTGCTCCTCGTAGCCTACAACGGACTTGGCGACCTCTCTCTTGACCGCCTCGACCGCGCTCTCGACATCTTCGGGGGCCCTGATCTTGGTGCTATCCATCCTTTCACGCCCTAGTAGGAGCTGAGATTCAAACCGGGAGCTGAGGCCGAGCGACTCCCAGCTCGTCCTGTGGATTCTTCCCTCAGAATCCACTCATCGATAATGAACCTATGCCCTCGGGTCTGTTGCAGGTTCTGGCGCCGCCAGTATACCCTAGCCGTACATGCTGTCTATGAGGGCGGTGTCGGAGTCCTTCAGCTTGTCGAAGAAGTCAGCCTCTTGGATCGCCCCGGTGATGTCGGTGTTGTCGTTCAGCACGATCTTCGGGACCCCCATGACCGAGTGTCTTTGGGCAAGGTCGGCAAACAGCTGCGAGTCGATGATCTCCGCGGTCACCTTCTGTGACTCTATCGCCGCCCTGTAGGCGTGCCTCGCCACAATCGGGCAGTAGACGCAGGTCGTGAGCACGAATATCTTTATGTTCGCCCTCCTGCGCACGGTGGCCATTATGTTCCTGGCCTTCGGCGAGAGGTTCGCGTGAGAGTTCGAAAGCTCGACCATGGCATCTGCCAGAGGACCGAGCTCGTGCCCGGCAGGGACTCCGTAGTACCTGATTCTCGAGAAATCCCCCTTCGTCAGTACAATCACCGGATGGTTCTCTACCCTCAGGTCGCTCATCCGTTGGTTCTTCCCGTTGGCGACCTTCTCGACCTCCAGCTTGATCTTCGGGCTCAGCGACGAGAACGTCTGCGCGACGTCAATGACGTCCTTGGATATCGCCATCGAGTCGTCGACGAAAACGAGCAGCGTGACCTCGTCCCTCATGCCGGAGGCGAACCTCCGCTCCAGGGCGCTCCTGTCTCCCTCGCCCAGAATCATGCTGGTCGGCCTCCTACATCGATTCCAGGACTATATCTCCGTATGCCTGGATGAAGTACTCCTTCGCCTGAGCCAGCCCGTCCCTTCCGGCCGAGGTGAGCTTGTACACGCGGGTGTTGCCCTTCTTTGTCGACTCGACCAGGCCCCTCTTCTGCATGTCCTTGAGCGTCGGGTAGAGCGTCCCCGGGTTCGGCTTGTCGGCCTTGCGTTTGGCTATCTCCTCCGCGATCTCCATACCGTACATCGGGCCCTTGGACAGTATGTGCATGATCAGGAAGCTGAGCATCCCCCTCATATCGCAGCATACCGGCGCCCTGCAGCACTCGACATCTATGCTGGCTTCGCCTCGCCTGGCCGTCATCCTTGATGATAATGCCTGGGTAGATACTTAAACTATTGTGCGTACAATATTGTGCGTCCAACAGTGTTATATAGTCTATATTGTATATCCAATATTGGGCATACAATAGCCCAAAAGGAGGAACGAAAATGATGAACGTAGAGATGCTCGCAAGGGCAACCAATATCGCCAGATACGACCGGCTTAGGAAGTTCAGGTGCACCAAGAGCCACTGCATCCTGATGGACCGCGCCTCTCGGCAGTAAGTCCATCTAGCTGGGCGTGGATAACCTGAGAAGGTCGAGATAATGGCCAAGAGGAATATGAGTCCCAAGGCCCGCGCAGGGCCGGGTTACAGGAAGAGCAAGCCCAAGTTCAGTCCAGAGGACGTCCGAAAGGCTGTGAGGGAGAACTACACGAAGCTGGCTCTGACTCAGGCGCCGTGCTGCGGTACGACTCAGTCATCATCGTGTGGCTGCGGCACGCTGTATCCGCAGGCCGAGATCGTGTCGCTACCATCGGAGGCCGTCGCTGTGAGCGCTGGCTGCGGAAATCCGACAGCGATCGCCAGCCTCAAGGAGGGCATGACTGTCGTGGACCTGGGCAGCGGTGGCGGCATAGACTGCTTCCTGTCCGCCAAGAAGGTCGGGGGGAAGGGCAGGGTCATAGGCATCGACGCCACCCCCGAGATGATCTATCGTGCGCGGAAGACCGCCGAAGAGAACGGGTACAAGAACGTCGAGTTCAGGCTGGGCGAGATCGAGCACATGCCGCTCGAGAAGGAGACGGCCGATGTCATCATCAGCAACTGCGTCATCAACCTCTCACCGGAGAAAGAGCAGGTCTTCAGGGACGCCTTCAGGGTCCTGAAGCCAGGCGGCAAGCTCGCGGTGTCGGACATAGTTCTGTTGAAGGACCTCCCCAAGGACATGGTCGATGACATAGGCACATGGTCGAAGTGCGTAAGCGGTGCGGTCAAGGAGTCGGAGTACATCGGCGCGATGAAGAAGGCCGGCTTCGAGAGGATCAAGGTCGAGGAGCGCGTGGTGTACTCCCATGAGGAGCTCAAGGGATATGCCGAGGGCACGGTCTCGATCGATTCCCCGAAGCTCAAGGGCGTCGACCTGTCGGACCTCGTGGCGAGCTACAAGATAAGCGCCTTCAAGCCCAAGTGACATATCCAGAGCGTCTCACTGCAGGGTGGACATGAGGTTGTCCTCGAACTGCCATTGGACCTTGAAGTGCTCGTTGGGATCCTTGAGAAGCGAGTACCACCAGTAGAACGTGAAGATCCCGACCGTGACGATCGAGAGCAAGAGGTAGAGCCAGAACGACCGCTCTGGCAGCGTCCACGCGGAATATGGCGGTCCTGGTTTGAAGCCGAGCTTGGAGAGCGCCTTCCGAGCGGAGGAGTAGAACGCCGCGTTCCTCCTGTCATGCACGAACATTGATTTCCCGAGGAAGTTGAACATGTATAGCGTGAAGACTATCACGACGAGACTGAACAGGTAGTTCAGCCCTGTCAGCGAGTCCAGCGTGCCGCTGTAACCTCCCCAGAAGGCCGCACTGATGAAGGCGATGGTGACCAACATCGGGATCACCGCAATGAGCAGCGTCCAGAAGATGGGGCTTCTTCTCTCCTCCCCGGCGAGGGATTCGTTGTCCATCTCCTCCATGGTGGAGAGCTCGGGGGCTACGAATGTCTTCAGGTTCCCTGAAGATGACGCGGATCCGACAAGGCCAAGAATCCCCTTTCGGAGTTCGTCGTCTCGAGCGAAATGATCGTTCAGCCTCTTGACCAGCATGAAAACGAGGTATCCCAGACAGACGTAGTATATCGTGTCCCCGACGACTATGGCCTCGATGCCGCCCCTGGAATGGTCGAGGATAGTCTGGTAGTCTGGCCGCACGTCCGGGTTGGCCTTGTAGAGGTCCAGGGTCGCCGCGAATATCGCCGAGACTCCGACAACAGCTGTCACGACAAGGACCGCGATGAGGAAGAATATCCATGTGGGCGATAGGTGCTTGTCAGTCAGGGTCCTTCTCGCGACCGCCTTGGCTATCTCCTCTTTCGGCGCCTTGATAGCATTCCTGTCGATTTCGGCGGCCCTCGGCAGCGCGTTCCCGCAGATTGGACAAAACGCGAAACTGTCGGGATTCTCCCTCCCGCATGTCTGGCACCGCATACCATTTCCCGGCTCTGAACCTTCCTGGTGGCGGATAATCCTTTCCCTGGACATCCGCTCGCCCGTCGGGCTGGCGGGATCGGACTGAGGGATTCGGGAGGCAGCTGCTGGGTCCCAGCTAACGATGTCTCAGTGCTTCCCCATCAGCTTCTTCTCGGCCTCTTTGACCACCTTGGCGAGCTCCCTCTCGACATCCTTGTCGAGCGGGGTCGGCTGGTGCTCCTTGAGGATATTCTTGACCTTCCCCCTCGCGGCATCCTGGAGCGGCCTGAGCCCCTCCTTCCTGACCCTCTCGCCTGTGCGCTTGTCGTACAGTTCGGATATCCGCATCTCGCCCGCGCGCAGGTGCTTCATGGTGTGCGGGAGCGCGAGGAAGTTGCCCATCGGCCCGACCTTGTCGATCATGTCGAGGGCGAGGCTGTCGTCGTCCACGCCAATGCCGCCCGTGATCCTGAACACGTCGGAATAGATCTCGTCGTCGATGACTAGGAGCTCGTAGCTCCCTGCGTTCTCCCAGCCGCCGCCTATCCCGGACAGGTTGTCGGCGCCGGAGAGCGCTGGCAGGAGCGCGGTCATCGTTCGCTCGATGCCCATCTGCATATCGAATTGGTATACGTCTGAGGTCACACCGTAGACATCCGCGATCATATGGTACCTGTGCGCAATCTGGACGGCCGCCGCCGAGGCCAGCGCCATCTCCGGGTTCCCCCAGACATTATTCCCGCTCCTCAGGTCCATCATGCTCAACCTGGCGGAGTACTGTATGACGGTCTTCGGCTCGACGGACTGGACCAGCATGACACCCGCGAGCAGCTCCGCGTTCTGCTGCGCCAGGCCCCCCGCAAGGGTCATCGGCGCGGTCCCGCCCGAGATCGGGCAGGGCACGAGGTCCACCGGGACGCCGTACTCCGCGCCCCTGATCATCACATCGGCAGCGTGAGCGTCGTACGTTAGCGGGCTGCTCGGCGAGCCGTAGACATCGAGCAGGGGCCTCTTCCTCAGGGCCTCCATGCCACCCGTCACGCACGCCCACATCTTGGCCAGTATCTCCACCGTCGGCACGTTGAGCGCGTACCCGGAGATGCACTTGCTCGAGTTCTTCATCATGGCCTCCATCGACTTGACCACGAGCATCTCGGGCGGGACATCCGTGGCGACCACTAGGTTCGAGATGGAGTGGCAGTTGGGGAGGGCGTCCATAATCCTCGTGACCTTCTCGACGTCGTCCAACCTCGCCATCCTGACCTCGTTCGTGTCGAGGTCCTTCATGTTCGGGTTTCCTCCCGTGCCGTGCGCGAACTGGTGCTCCCCGTCGAACTTCATGTCGTTCTTGGGCTCCCGGGCGAAGTAGGTACCGTAGTGCGGTATCTTCCTGATCGAGTCCTTCACCATGCTCCTTGGGAATGTCAGCACGTCCTTTCTAGAGGGGTGCTTGGCGGCTCCTGCCTTCAGCAGCCTGGCCCGGGCATTCTCGCTGTCGAACCTCACGCCGGTCCGCTCAAGGATCTTCAGGGTGGCTTCGTGGATGTCCTCCAGCTGGTCGTCCGCAAGGACCTTCAGCTTGAACCTGACCTTCTTGCCTTCCAAATGAATCGCCTCTCTCTCTCCGGTCCAGGCGCCCCCGAAAAGCATCGGACCCAGGGCCGGAATCTATCGTCATCTGGGCGTATGCGGAACCCCTACAAATATGCTTTCTCGGAGGCCGATGCGTCTTTCGATCTTAAATGACCATCAAAAGCTAGATGAACCCCTTCCTGTTGGGGGAATCGCTCATATCGTACGCGGCAGTGGTGATTCCCTAGCATGAGTTCGAGAGTCGGCTCCGAGAAAGGAGATGGTTACGCTACAAAGGTGCTGATCGTCCTCGCATCGATCGCGATCATGGTCATGTATGTCGAGGCGATGGCGTTCCCGTCTCTCGAGAAGGTCATGGCCTCGTTCAATCTCAGGTATCCCCAGGACGTCTCGCTCGCGTCCTGGGTCATTACGATATACCTGGTCGTGGGCGCGGTCTCGATACCCGTCTTCGGGAAGCTCGGGGACATCTACGGCAAGAAGAAGGTGCTCACGATCGCCATGGTCCTGTACTCGATCGCGGTCACGTGCACCGGCTTCTCGAGGGACATCTCCAGCTCGTTCTACGTCATGCTCGCGTTCAGGGCTTTCCAGGGGCTGGGCATGTCGATGTTCCCTCTCGCCTTCTCGATCATCAGGGACGAGTTCCCCGTCGAGCGGATAGCGGTCGCCCAAGGCATCGTGTCCGCGATGTTCGGCGTTGGCACCGGGATCGGATTCGTCGCCGGTGGGTTCGTGGTCGACAAGTGGGGCTGGCAGTGGACATACCACACGGTGATACCTTTCGTCATCCTCGCCACCCTGTTCGTCGCGTTCAAAATCCGCGAGTCCCCAGTCAGGATGAACGCCAAGGTGGACTTCCTCGGAGGAGGGTTCCTCGGGCTCACCCTGTTCTCCTTCTTGGTCGCAGTGACCGAAGGGACCAACATTGGCTGGACCGACCCCGTCATCCTCTCCCTGTTCGCGATATCGGTGCTCGCCCTGGTCGGATTCGTCATCAGGCAGAACACCGCGGAGTTCCCTCTCATTCGACCCTCTCTGATGAAGGTCAGGGACATCGCCCTCACGAACCTCGTGGCGTTCATCATCGGGTTCGGCCTGTTCGGCGCTCAATCGGTCATAGCCCTCATGGCCCAGTTCAAGTTCGGACTCGACCCGCTCAAGACGGGCCTTCTGCTCGTGCCAGCATCCATCGTGTCGTTCATAATGGGACCGACCGTGGGCATGCTCGTGAAGCGCATAGGGCCAAAGTGGCCTGTCGTGCTGGGGATGCTCATCCCGATCATCGGGTTCATGTACCTCTACTTCTTCAACGGCACCAAGAGCGACCTGACGATCGGCCTCGCGATCATGAGCGGCGGCCTATCCTTCGCGATGGTCGGGAGCATCAACATGATCATCATCTCGACCCCGCAGAGGGAGACCGCCATATCGAGCGCGCTGAACATGATCATACGCACGGCAGGCGGCGTCGTCGGGCCCGCGGTCGCAACGGTCATAATCTCCGCGAACGAGTTCCCGGTTTACGACCCTATCCATCAAGTGACGATCTATGCGCCGGACCCGAGCGCATACCCGACTGTCTTCCTGCTGAGCGCGATCATCGTCGTCTTCGGGGCCGTCATCGCCCTGTTCCTGACGGACAAGCGAGCGCTGGGTGAAGGGAAGGGCTTCCATGTCCGGTCTATCAGGAACGGCAGGAAGCCGACCAGAGATCTCGGTGGATCCGTGACTTCCCTCGACAGCTTTGACGATCCGGAGCCGAAGCGCAAGAATCGGTGAACCCAGACCTCATGACCAGCTCGAAAGCGAACCGCTTCGGGCCCGCCACTCTTGCGAGAGTCATTGACGACCCTTCAGGATGAATGGGCATGAAACAAGCTAGATCGATGGACAAGCAGCCCCTATCGGGGTGCTAGCAGCTTCGCCGAGGAGTAGAATCTAGGTATGACTAACTCATTTTCTTCTTTCCTCTCTCTCGCCCCTCGAAGAAACCCTTCGACTTCAAGACCTGCGACATTTCCATCAAGTCCTCATCGTGCGAATCACCGATGGGATCCTTCTCATATCCGGGAGGTGGGTTCATTGTCATCCACCCCCTGAGACGATCGTCAGGCCCACCCATATATGACCTTCTCTGGACTAGGGTATCCATGAACCGTCTGGCCTCAAGTGTAAGTCCGAATGCATCTTCACCCTCGATCTTCAGCCACCCTCTTCTTCGCAGTCTGAGAAATGCTGCGCCCAACAGATCGGCGTTCGGGACACCGATGTTGATTGCATCCATCTCCTCAAGAACTTTGGCCAGCGAGATTGGTGATTCATTGAGATACAGCGCGTACGCGAGGACAGTCTCTTCGGAAGCGCTGTCTGGTGGATGCGTCGACAGCCATTCCTTCAGCTTCCTATGAGCTTCCTCGTATGCTGACAACTCTCCGGCGATCTTGACCAATCGACTCCTGACGCTAGGTCTTAGCCTGTAGACGAAATCTCCTTCCCAGCCTTTCCGCTTCGCGTCCTCAATTCCGAACGCAATCTGAAGCCATCCTCTTGCTTTCAATCGTTCGAGGGCCAAATCAATCTCATGCTCCTGTGGAACCAGGATTCCAAGTGACTTTGAATTCTTGACGACCTCCTCAAGATTGCTGGAACGCTCGGTGACGCAGAGCATGTAGGCCAACCATGCATGAGCGGAGAGGTCCAGAGGCGTCTCTTGTCTCCCTTCAAGTATTCTCAGGACGATCGGAGCCATCTCTGCCGCCCATGACCGATATGACCCCGCCGTATCCCGCATTTCGTCCTCCGCATCTCTCATTGGCGCTCGGAACCAACGCAACCAGATTACCTTCCACTCTAATGTCTTCTTCTGATAGAATAATCATGCGATATGACCCTGTGGGATCCCCCATGAAGTCGAGCCAGTATCCCAGGATTCCGAGGTCTATTCGGGGGTTTGGGCACTGGAACCAAGCCTCGTTTTTGAAGAGGCCCTCGCGCCTTTTCCTCCCTGAGCTCTTCGGAATCTAAGATTCCCAGAGCCTCTTCTTGTAGATGGGAAGGATTATCTCTCCTGCTTCTTTTGACACCACGAGCCTGTACTTCTTGCCATCGACCATCAAGAAGCTTTCGAGCACATTCTTCTTCTCCTTGTATTTGAAAACATCTGAGTATCTGATCTCGCAATATTCGAAGGCACCTGCGTCGATGATTGCTTTCGCCATGAATAGCGGAGGGACTTTGGAGTAGCCATCACTCCCATGATGCCGACGCCGAACTTCCCTCAGGTCTGGTACGCGCAAGAAAACAACCCTTGAATCCGTTATGAACAAGCTCCCACGGCCGTCCGTGTCATAGAACACAATACCTGTTCCGTCAGCGGATGGGAATCTCGGATCAGGGAACCAGTTGGTCCAGCCTCCATGGAAGAAGATAAGCTGGTTATGCAAGACCCCCAAGAGTTGCTCGCCCGCATTGAGCAGGATTTCGGCCGCCAATTCAACGCGGTCCTGGGATTCCCCACTTTGACTAATCTGTAGACGGTGCCCCTCCCACTCTTGTTCCCAACACGCATTTACGACCACCTCGTCTGAGGTAACATCGCCTATTCCCCCCATGGACTTTTCCTAGAGGCTTAGTGGGTGATTCTATTGATCCTGAGTGGAGTACCAGGACAGTTTCGATTTCTTCAGGTGCTCCTTGACTGCTATCTTGGCCGCCGCCCGGACCGCTTCCTCGCTCGAATGCGCGGGCGCCCATCCGAGCTTCTTCATCTTCTTGCCAGACAGCAGGAACACGGGCACATCCCCGGCCCATCCGCTCTCGCCGCCGGTGTACTTTGTCTTCACGCCCTTGAGATGGGTCTCATCGATGAGTATCTTCACGATGTCCTTGACGCTCGTCTGGTCCTCCGCGCAGAGGTTGAAGTAGTTCAATCTGTCCCTAGCGTTCCTTAGCCCGAAGACCATCCCGTCCACGCACTCCTCAACGAGCATGTACGATTTCCTCTGCTTTCCGTTCCCGAGGACTTCGAGCCTTCTCGGATTCTTGTTGAGCTTCGCGACAAGGTCGTAGAGTATCCCGTGCGTGCTCCTATGGCCCACCACGTTCGCGAAGCGGTATATCCAGGCCTTAATCCCATACAATTCGGAGTATGCGGAGATTAGCCCTTCGCACGCGAGCTTCGAGGCGCCATAGAGCGATATCGGCAGAAGCGGCCCGTAGTCCTCTGGCGTCGGCAGAGTCTCGGCCCTTCCGTAGATGGTCGAGGTCGACGAGAACACAAAGTTCTTGATGTCGGTCCTCCGGGCGCATTCCAGCGTGTTGTAGGTGGCGATCGTGTTCTGCTCCAGGTCCACCATCGTCGATGCGGTCCCCTTTCTGATGTCGGGGTTCGCGGCCAGGTGCCAGACGGTGTCGTGGCCGCGCATTTCCTTGGCAAGGGTCTTCACGTCGAGGAGGTCGGCCTTCACGAATTTGAAGTACTCGTTGCTGAAATGGTGCGAAATGAACTCCTCTTTTCCCGTGCTTAGATTGTCGTAGACTGTGACGCCGTTCCTTGGAGCCAGTCTGTCGACCACGAAGCTCCCGATGAACCCCGCACCGCCGGTCACGAAATGCTGCATTTTCCGCAACTCCCTTTATCGCTGGCGGCCACCAAATCTCCTGGCCGCCTAAAAAAGCTTCTTGGGCCGTGCGGATGGCCCGCGAGTGCCCTCCCGTCCCGTCTAGTCCGCTGTTTCATACAGAAATGTATTATACGCATAAGTATTATACTTAAGTGTATGAAGGGGCGCCGGGCCGGCCTTGCCCCGGGACGAGCGCCCCGGAAAGGTGCAGAGGATGGAGAACCCGTTCAGATATGGCTCGGTGGTGACCGGGCAGGATTTCGTCGACAGGGACAAGGAGCTGGAGCTCCTGGCCAAGGAGCTGCGGAGCGGACAGAGGATCCTGCTCTTCTCGAACAGGAGGATGGGGAAGTCGTCCCTCCTGAAGGAGCTGGCAAGGAGGTACAAGAAGGAATTCATATTCGCTCATGTGGACCTGTACGGGGTGGCGACCAGGAACAAGTTCCTCGAGCAGCTGGTAGGGGAGGTCTCCAGGGCCGGCTACACCACTCCGGAAAAGGTCGTGTCGGCCCTCGCCGAGTACATCAAGGGCGTGCGGTTCAGGGTGGTGATCACCCGCAGCGGGCATGTGGGCATCGAGCTGGACCAGGCGGATGTCAGGGACAACGAGCTGGCCGAGGTCATCGACTTCCCTGAGAAGGTCGCCAAGAAGCGTGGGAAGCGCGTGGTCGTGATACTGGACGAGTTCCAGGAGGTGCTGGCGATCGGCGGGGTCCCGCTCGTGAAGACGATGCGCTCAAGGATGCAGTACCACGCTCATGCCACCTACATATTCTCCGGGAGCAAGCGGAACCTCCTGAGGCAGCTATTCCTCGAGAAGGAGGGCGCCTTCTACAAGTCCGTCCGGCCGATCGAGCTCGGGCCGATCTCGAGGTCCGCCTTCCAGGACTTCATAGCCGACAGGTTCAAGGCCGCCGGGGGGCACATCGACCTGAAGCTGGCCAAGCGGATACTCGACGCGAGCGAGGGCTATCCGTACTACGCCCAGCAGATCGCCCACGAGCTGTTCGACATGACGAGGTCACCGACCTCGGCCGAGGAGGTCGAGGACGCCATCGCGGTCGCGGTCGAGCACCAGATGCCTGCCTTCCTGGTGCTCTGGGATTCCATCAGGAGTCCGCTCCAGCGGAGCTATCTCCTGGCAGTGGCGTCCGAGCCTCGCGTCCCCCACGGCACGGTCTTCATCGAGAAGCACAGGCTGAGGTCTTACTCACACATCCAGCGGATCGAGAAGCAGCTCGAGGCCCGGGGCCTCATCGAGTCCGGCGAGATAGTCGACCCCATGTTCGCTCTTTGGCTCAGGGGCCTCAGGAGGGCTCCCTGAGCTCATACGGGCGCCTATGTCCTCTATTTGACCCCATCTCAATACGGTTATCTTCTCCGATGCTCATGCGGAACGACTATGCTCGTCTCCGTGGTCGTCGGGACCCGCCCAGAGATCATCAAGATGGCCTCTGTGTTCTTCGCCCTCAAGAAGGCGAAGTTCCAGGTCAGGCTGGTGCACTCTGGCCAGCACTACGACTACAAGATGTCGAAGGTGTTCTTCGAGGAGCTCGAGCTTCCGGAGCCCGACTCGTTCCTCAGCGTCGGCTCGGGCCCGCCCGGCCAGCAGACCGGAGATGCCCTCGCCAAGTTCGAGAAGGAGTTCGCGGACCCGAGGCCTGACTGCGTGCTCGTCGAGGGGGACACCAACACCGTCCTCGCGGGGGCCCTCGCCGCGATGAAGAGGCACATCAAGGTGGGGCATGTGGAGGCGGGCTTGAGGAGCTACGACCTCAGGATGCCCGAGGAGCTGAACAGGAGGCTCGCGGACCACGCGTCGGACTACCTGTTCGCGCCCACGGACGACTCGGTCAAGATCCTGAAGGGCGAGAGCGTCTGGGGGAAGATCTTCAGGACGGGGAACACGGTGATCGACGCCACCATCCGATATCTCCCGAAGGCCGAGAAGACATCGAGCGTGATGTGGGACGTCCCCTGGAAGAATTACGCGCTCGCGACGCTCCACCGGGCTGAGAACGTGGACAACCCGGAGGTGCTCCAGCAGATGGTGGAGATCCTCCATGGATGCCCAATCCCGGTCGTGCTGCCCCTGCATCCGAGGACCGACCTCAGGCTCAGGGAGTACGACCTCAAGGACAGGGTGGAGCGCTCCAAGAACATCAAGCTCCTCCCTCCGGCGGGTTACCTGGACATGCTGCTCCTGATGAGGAACTCCAACTTCGTCCTGACGGACTCCGGCGGCATCCAGGAGGAGGCCACCTCGCCCGTCATGAAGCGGAAGGTCTTCGTCATGAGGAAGAGCACCGAGCGCCCCGAGGCCGTCCGGGCAGGCTACTGCAAGGTCGTGGGCACCAGGTCGAAGGCCGTCCTGCGGGAGCTGCGGAGGTTCGCGGACGACCCGAAGACGTCGTTCAAGCCCTGTCCCTACGGCAGGGGCGATTCCGGCGAGAGGATAGCCAGGATACTCAGAAGGGAGCTCTAGGCGGGCCAGATGTTCGGCAAATTCTCATATAGTGTCCACATGGTTAGGTCGGTGCGATAGGAGCCGTGGAGCCCATGCCCAACAAGATCAAGAAATGGTCGATGCTGCAGATATGGCGGATGCAGCAGATCGCCCAACTGGCCTCCCTCGTGCTGCTGGCCATGAACCTGTCCGTCCTCATATGGGAGCGCGTGAAGTGGAGGGACCCGTTCTTGGGGAACTCCATCACAGGCATCGGGTTTATCATGCTAATGCTTGTCGCTGTCATCTGGGGCGTTGCGATAATCTGGGACCTGCGGCTCAAGATGTGGAGGGAGCAGCAGACGGTCGTCGTTGAGAAGAACCCGTACACGAAGGAGAAGATGACCGCGAAGGAGATTGTCATCTATGAGAAGCTCTGGCTTCCTATCCTCGAGAGGCTCGGCAAGGACGACCCCAAGTTCTTGGAATCCGCTCGTGCGCTGAAGATTTGGCTCGACAAGGAGTTGGAGAGGGACCACGTCCTTGCCCACGATGTCGATGAGCTCTATGGCCACATCGAGATGAAGTGACCGGGGCCGGCCGTCCACGGAGCCGTGGACAGCTTATATACCCGCCTGTCCAATCCTTGGCCACATGCCTCTGACCATCTGCGTCGTCATCGTCACCAAGGACAGAAAGGACGATGTGATGCGTCTCACGGGCTCGTTGTCGAGGCAGACCCGGGCTCCCGACAAGATGGTCTTGGTCGACTCCTCGGACGACCCCGTCACGAAGGATCCCATATGCGACTTGCTGAAGTGCGACCGCGGGCGGGTCGAGATCATACCCGGCAAGTGCACTCTGCCTGAAGGCCGCAACAGGGGCCTCGACGCGGCCGATTGCGACCTCGTATCCTTCATCGACGATGACACCGTGCTCGAACGGGACTACTTCGACGTCGTCGCGAGGTTCTTCGAGGCCGATGACAAGCGTGCGGTCGCCGGTGTGGAGGGCGAGATCACCAACCTTCCGGTGGGGAGGCTGGGCCGAGAGTCCGCGATCCATGCTCTCAACGCGATGTTCTTCCTGTCATATCCCGGCAGAGGCATGTTCAGGCTCTCCGGGACCTCGAGGCCGCTTCAGCGGTCGTCCGGTCCGGCAGCTGTCAGCGTCTTGAGCGGCGCGAACATGACCTTCAGACGGGATGTCCTGATGCGGTTCAGGTTCGACGAGGGCCTCAGGGGCGGGAGGTTCAGGGAGGACCTGGATGTCTCCGCCAGGCTGTCGAAGGAGTTCATGCTGTACCATCTTCCCAGAGCCCGGCTGGAGCATCTCGTGACACAGAGCGCGAGGCCGACCTCGACAGCAGCGGTCGTGTCCGACCTGAGGAACCAGCGAAGGTTGTTCCAGAAGAACTTCGACACCGGCCCCAAGAGCCGGCTGGCATTCAGGATATCGGTCCTGGGACTCTTCCTGCATCTGTTCGTGGACCGCCATGTAGACGCCATCGGGCCATTCTTGAAGGAGCTTTCCGAAGGGGATCGCGGGCCGTCCGGCCACTAGGCGCCTCGGTCCTTGGGGGTCCGATGGACTTCCAAAGTCCTCGGCCCGGCTGTCTCCGCTCGGGCCGACCGTGAAGCCATTAAATATCGACACGGCATCACTTCATACGATGCCGGAGCGATTGCGCATCGTCTTCTCGAGCCACCCTGCGGAGTGGGTGGATAGGAACATGGTCGACACCCTCCGTGAGATGAACGTCGACCTGTCCGTCTATGATTGGAGGGAGGGCTACGATTTCTACAGCCCCGAATGGCAGTCTTCCCAGAGGAAGAGGATGAACCAGGGCCTGCTCAAGTTCGTCGAGGACAGGTCACGGAAGGCCCCCGTGGACCTCCTGATCACGTACTTCTGGCGGCACCACACGGACGGCAAGGTGATCGACAAGATCAGGGACATGGGCGTGCGCTGCGTCAACTTCGGGTGCAACAACCTGCATCAGTTCCATCTCGTGAAGCCGCTCATTGGCCACTATGACTATCATTGGGTGACCGAGAGGGACGCGGTCAAGCTCTTCACGGACGCTGGAGGGGCGGCAGTCAGGGTCCAGATGGGCGCGAACCCGAAGTACTACTTCCCCGTGGACACGGCGAAGATCTACGACATGTCCTTCACGGGCTCGTGCTACGGCGAGCGGTCCGACGTGTTCGACAAGGTCGCCAGGGCGGGCATCGCCTTCCACGTCTTCGGCTTCAGGTGGGGCTCGAAGCGCTCGTTCCACAGGATAATCGGCGAGCAGCTGATCCCCTGGAGGGTCCTCTACAAGTACGAGGGGGCCGGACTCGAGGCGGGCAGGGAGGAGCTCATCAGACAGGTCCTCGAGACCGAGCATCTAGTGAGAAGGCTGGGCGGGATCGGGTTCGAGAAGTGGCCGGCGCACCATCCCGAATTCCTGCCGCTGCTGCACGGCCCCATCCCCTTCAAGGACATGGTCCGCCTGTTCTCCGAGAGCAGGATATCCATGAACTTCTCGGCGTGCGGGAACCCGTCCGACATGCGCAAGGGCCGGCTGGTGCAGGTCAAGCTCAGGGACTTCGAGGCCCCCATGAGCGGCGCCGTGCTGTTCACGGAGTACCAGGACGAGCTCAAGGAGTTCTACGAGATCGACAAGGAGATCGTCTGCTATCACGATGTCCCGGACCTGATCGAGAAGGCAAAGCGCCTGCTGGCGGAGCCGGATGAGGCCGCCAGGATCGGGGCAGCGGCCCGTGCACGGTCGCTCAGGGACCACACTTGGCAGAACCGGTTCCAGGAGCTGTTCTCGAAGCTGAAGCTGCGCGCCTGAAGGATTCGCCTCAGACCTCGCCCGCACGCTGGGTCGATATCGCGGAATACACCACCGTGTACGCTATCCGGGGAAACCCGGCGCCAAGCCTGGAGAATGTCCAGTCGTAGACCTCGCCCTTCCCCAGGTAGGTGAACGGCCCCCTGAGGTAGGGGAGCGCGATGGTCTGCCCCCGGGTCCTCGTGACCTCGAACCCCTTCGACGAGAGTAGGCTTACCATCTGGTCATGCGTGAACTCGCGAACATGATAGATGTTGCCTGCCCAGATCCTCGGCGGGATGGGAACCCCCAGGAACGTCTTCTTCAGGCGGTTGGTGAAGTGGGCGGGGTTGGGGGACGACATAACGAGCGAGCCTCCGGCCTTCAAGACCCTCCTGCATTCGTCAAGGAACCTTCCCGGCTCCGCCAGATGCTCGATTACCTCGAATGCTGTGATCGCGTCCACGCTGCCGCCGGCCAGGGGGATGGCGGTCGCGTCCCCGACCATGTATTCCGGACCTGGGTGAGACCTTCTCGCGAAGGCGGCGGCCGAAGGCGAGATGTCCAGGGCCACGACCTTCGACTTCGAGGAGAGCATCGCAGAACCGTAGCCCGTCCCGCAGCCGATGTCGAGCACGGTTCCGCGGTCGGCCCTCGCGACCTCGGAGTATCTCGAGATGTGCTCGAAGCGCACGAGGAACTTGCCCCGCAAGGAACAGTCATCCCTCTCCCCCACGAGGCCACGGTCCCCGTCGGGGACCTCGCATTGAGATTCCGAAGGCCCTTCGGCCCAACTCAGTGCGACATCCTCCGGGAGCAGCTCCTTGATCCTCCTGTCGCCGAAGCGATGGTCGTCCTTCACGGCCCGGCATTATGTGGTGGGCTCTATTAATCCTGATGTCTGGGCCCGGATGGATTAAAATACTCATAGAGGGCATCATCGTGCGCCATGGATGTTCTGAAGGGCAGGACCGGCACAGCCAGCATCAGGCGGGGATTCGCCTGATCGCCGCCCCGAAGGTAGTTGTCGTGGTCCTGAACTGGAATGGCAGGGCAGACACGGCCGAATGCCTCGAGTCATTGAAGCTCGTCAAGTATCCGAACCTCGAGGTGATCGTCGTGGACAACGGCTCGACGGACGGCTCGGTCGAGGTCTTTCGGAAGGACTACCCGACGATCGACATCATCGAGACCGGGAGGAACCTCGGGTATTCCGGTGGGAACAACGCCGGCATCCACCGGGCATTGGACAGGGGCGCCGACTTCACACTCATATTGAACAACGACGCCGTGGTCTCCCCTTCCCTAATCGAGGACCTGACCGCCGCCGCTGGGGCGAACCCCGAAATTGGCGTCTGCGGCCCGACCGTGTACGACTACGGCACTGAAGCCCGAGTCCAGGCGACCGGGGGCATGATAGACTGGAACAGGGGCCAGCTACGCGGAATGCCTCCGGGCGGCCCAGAACCATCGTCCGCTGGCAGGACCATCGACGTCGATATCGTCCACGGTTGCTGCCTTCTCGTCAGGAAGGAGGTGGTGAAGGCGATAGGCGGCTTCGACCAGGGCTTCTTCTCTCACTGGGACGAGATCGACTACTGCGTCAGGGCCAAGAGGGCGGGGTTCAGGGTCGTATGGGCGGAGAACTCCAAGGTCTGGCACAAGAAGGGCGCCGCAAGGGCGAAGGTGTCCGGGTTCTCGGAGTACTTCAACAGCAGGAATCGCATACTGTTCATGAGAAAGCATGCGAGCAGGAGCCAGCTCTTCAGGTTCGTCATGTACTACTTCGCCTTCGAGTTCTGGCAGATCGAGGCCTTCTACATGCGCAGGTTCAAGGACGTCCGGAGATGCACCTCCCAGCTCAGGGGCAGCATCGACGGGCTTCTGGGACGGACGGGCCCAGGGCCCTGGGCGTGAGGCGAGCTGGACGGCATCTCCCGGACTTCGAGATGGCGCAGTCTTAAGATATGGCTGGATTCTTACCGTCACGCAAGGACGAGATGGTCGACATGAAGAAGGCGCTCATCACGGGCATAACGGGGCAGGATGGATCGTACTTGGCGGAGCTCCTTCTGTCCAAGGGGTACGAGGTCCACGGGATTATGCGCCGGGCGAGCACGTTCAACACCGCTCGCCTGGACGGCATCTACCGGGACTATCACGAGGAAGGGGTGAAGCTATTCCTCCACTACGGGGACCTGTCGGACTCCGAGCAGATATCGAACATCATCTACAACATCGAGCCGAGCGAGGTCTATCACCTGGGCGCCCAGAGCCATGTGAGGGTGAGCTTCGACACCCCGACATACACCGGGGACATCACGGCCCTGGGCACGACAAGGCTTCTCGAAGTCATCAGGAGGAGCAAGCTGCAGATCAGGTTCTACCAGGCCTCGAGCTCCGAGATGTTCGGGACGGCGGCTCCTCCCCAGAGCGAGAAGACGCCGTTCGAGCCGAGGAGCCCGTACGCGTGCTCGAAGGTCTATGCGTACTGGATGGCCAAGAACTACAGGGATGGCTACGGAATGTTCGCGTCGAACGGGATATTGTTCAACCACGAGAGCCCGAGGAGGGGTCAGACCTTCGTGACCAGGAAGATAACCCGAGCCATTGCTGCCATCCTCGCCGGGAGGCAGTCAGCCCTCTACCTCGGCAATCTCGAGGCAAAGAGGGACTGGGGGTACGCGCCTGAGTATGTCGAGGCGATGTGGCGCATACTCCAGCTGAAGAAGCCCGGAGACTACGTCCTCGGCACTGGCGAGACACATTCGGTGCGCGAGTTCCTGGAGGCCGCGTTCTCGTACGCCAACCTCGACCCGAAGAAGCATGTCAAGATCGACAAGCGGTACTTCCGGCCGACGGAGGTGGACTACCTCATCGCCGACCCGTCCAAGGCGAGGAAGGACCTCGGGCTCGACCTGAAGGTGAAGTTCGACGGGCTCGTGAAGATCATGGTCGATGCCGACATGCGCGCGGCGGGGCTGAGGCCGATCGGGAAGGGCGACAAGATCCTGGAGGACCTTTTCCCCAAGAGATGGTGGAGCGCGGATTGAGATGGGATACTGGGACGGCAAGCGCGTTCTGCTGACCGGAGGGGCCGGGTTCCTCGGGTCCTGCGTGCGCGAGGAGCTCGTCAAGCACGGCGCGAAGGACAAGGACATCATAATCCCGAGGAGCGGGAAGACCGACCTGCGGATGTGGGAGCAGTGCGCCAAGGCTGTGAAGGATATCGATGTCGTGGTCCACCTCGCTGCGAAGGTGGGCGGGATCGGGCTGAACAGGGAGATGCCCGGCACGCTGTTCTACGACAACCTCATCATGGGCATCCAGCTGATGGAGGCCTCGAGGCAGGCTAGAGTCAGGAAGTTCGTCGCCCTGGGGACCATATGTGCGTACCCGAAGTTCACCCCGGTGCCGTTCAAGGAGTCGGAGCTGTGGAACGGGTATCCCGAGGAGACCAATGCCCCCTACGGGCTTGCGAAGAAGATGCTCCTCGTCCAGTCACAGGCATATAGGGCCCAGTACGGCTTCGACTCGATATTCCTCCTGCCGGTCAACCTGTATGGCCCAGGGGACAACTTCGACCCCAGGAGCTCGCATGTCATCCCCGCCCTCATCCGGAAGTTCGGTGAGGCGATGGACAGGGGCGAGAAGGAGGTGGTGGTCTGGGGCACCGGGAACGCGTCCCGCGAGTTCCTCTATGTTTCCGACGCGGCCGAGGGCATCGTGCTCGCTGCCGAGAGGTACGACGGCCCTGAGCCCGTGAACCTCGGGGCGGGGTTCGAGATCAAGATCAAGGACCTCGTCGAGCTCATAGGCGGGATGATGGGGTTCAAAGGCAGGGTTGTCTGGGACAAGAGCAAGCCGGACGGCCAGCCGCGCAGGATGCTGGATGTCTCGCAGGCCGAGAGGCTGTTCGGCTTCAAGGCACGGACGAGCTTCGAGTCGGGCCTCAGGAAAACGATCGACTGGTACCTGGAGAACAAGACCAAAATCGCCTAGCTACTGCGCTTGCTCGTACGCTCAAGAATCCAGGACACGGCCTCGTCGAAGCTCTTCGCCCTGTGATCCGGCTTCTCTTTCGAGGCCTTGATCTCATCTTCAACATGGTACTGGTCCCCGGGCTCTGGAACGAGGACACCGACCGCTCCAACTTTGTGAGCCAGCTCGATGTCCATCATCCTGTCTCCGATCACGTAGGATGATTCCAGGTCGAACCCGTGCTTCTCCTTGGCCTGGAGGAGCAAGCCAGGCGCGGGCTTTCTGCACGAACAGCCTTCGTCGGGCTTGTGAGGGCAATAGAAGATGTCGTCTATCCTTGCGTCCTTCTCCGAGAGCATTTCTCGCAGCCGGCGGTGTACAGCCTCAAGTTGCTCCTCCTTGAAATAGCCCCGGCGGATGCCGGACTGGTTCGTGACGACTATGACCGGTATCCCCGCTCTGTTCAGGCGCAGGATCCCCTTGGCGACGGTTGGGATCAGCTCCAGTCCCGCAGGATCCGACAGGTAATGCTTGTCGTAGCAAATCGTCCCATCCCTGTCAATGAAGACAGCGAACTTGATAGCTTCCTTCATCGGCCTCTCATCGCTCCTTCGCTCCGGCGCATTCCTCCGAATCCCTCAGGATCATCGAGAGCATATGCTCGATGAGAAGATGGACATCCTCGATCTGCTGCATGGTCTGGTTCGGAACCACGTACACTATCTTCGCCAGCTGAGCGAGCTTTCCCCCGTCGAGCCCGGTCAGCCCTATGGTCACAGCGCCTTCATCATTCGCGTAGTGCAGGGCCTTGAGCACATTGGGCGAGTTGCCCGAGCCGCTGATGCCGATCACGATGTCTCCTCTCTCCAGATGGTTCTTGAGCTGTTCGACGAAGATATCGTCATACGATGCGTCGTTCGCCCAGGCGAGCATCGCAGGTATATTGTCCGTCAGGGCGACCGCCTTGAACCTGGCAGCGTCCTTGCGAGAGGCGCCTTTGTTGAGATCCGACGCCATGTGGGACGAAGTCGATGCGCTTCCGCCGTTGCCGCAGATGTACACCCTCCTGCCGGCATCTCTTGCCTTCACAAGGGCGGTCACTATCGTCTGCGCCTTGGACGGGAAGTCCCTCTCCATCGCTTCTAGCGTCTTGACGACCTCGTTCAGGTATTTCACGGCTCTCGCGTCGACATCTCCCATTAGTAGTCATCTCCGACATAGATGATCTTGGATCCTTGGGGTTCTATCTTGAACTCCAGGCCCCTGAGGCCAGTAAGGGCGTTCCTGACGGCCCAATGGCTCTCAGGAGGTACGAATAGCACAAGGAAGCCGCCCCCGCCAGCTCCCGTTATCTTGCCTCCAACAGCCCCTGCGGAAAGCGCCTTCTTATAGAGCCCGTCGATGGCGTCGTCCGTGATCCCCTGGGCGAGGGACTTCTTCAGCTCCCAGCCTTCTCGCAAGGCGGCCCCGAGCTTGTCCACCTGGAGAGATGTCAGGTCGAGAAATAGTCTCTCCGCCTGGTCCCTCATCTTGTCAAGTGTTTGTATGTTCGTCACGGTGCGCTTCTTCTGCCTAGACAAAATGTCGGACGCCTTTCTCGTCTTGCCTGTATAGAACAGCATCAGATGGTTCTCGATGTCCCGTTTGGTCTTCGGCGGGCAGATGACGGGGTCCACTGTAACGGTCTCATCGGCGTTGAACCTGATCTGTTGCATGCCGCCGTAGGCTGCGATGTACTGGTCCTGCTTTCCGATGGGCTCCCCGAGCTTGTCGATCTCTATCTCACACGCCTCCTCAGCGAGCTTCTTGGGAGATGCTCGGTATCCCTTGAATGCGTAGAGGGCATTTAGGAGCCCTACTGTTATCGCCGAGGACGATCCAAGCCCGGTACCTCGTGAGGGAATGTCGGCGATGGTCGTGATCTCAAGGCCGTTCCTGATGCCGACCTTCTTCATCGCCTCGCGCACTAGCCCATGTTCCACCTTGTCCACTGAGTCCACGATCTCGGTCTTCGAGTAGCTGATCCTGATGTCGTCATCGAAACGCTTGTTCACCGTCACGTAGACGTACTTCTTGAAGGCCGAACTCACCACGGTGCCGTGACCTGTCTTGTAGTAGTCGTACAGGTCAGTACCGCCGCCGGCAAAGCTGACCCTGAGTGGCGTCCTGGAGATTATCATCTTGGGCCTCACGGCTAATGAACATTGCCTGAATAAGTAGGTTACTCCAAGTTCTGCTGAGCGAGTCACCAGACTTGAGCCTGTCTTTATGGGATTGTGCGGAACGGAGTCGCAAGCGTCCCCAAGGAGCTAGCAGTAGAGCCCGAGCCGCCAGGGGGACGCAGTATTTTGTACCCTAAGGGACTTACAGCGTGCGTGGCATCGTTCCTTCGTCGGGCCGTCCTGAGAGCATATGACACCGTGCTCCCGCACCGGACCAAGAAACGTATCCAGGAGATCGCCTGGAATCAGTTCGGCAGGTTCTGGACTCCGTCCCTGATCCGGAGACTGAAGGATGAGTCCAAGGGCCTCGACAGCGTGGAGAAGGCGGTCGACTTCGTCCTCTCCTTCGGATACCTCGGGACGACCATTGCTCCGCTCCAGAAGAGGGAGGAGATCGTCAATCTGCTGCAGTTAATGGCGTCCTTGAAGTCGGAGACCGTCCTTGAGATAGGTACCGCCAACGGCGGCACTCTGTTCCTGTTCACCAGAGTCGCAAGCGACGATGCGCTCCTGCTGAGCATGGATCTCCCCAAGACGCCGACGGAAGGCGGCTATCCTCCCCGGATGGTACCGGTGTTCGAGTCGTTCGCCACTCGGGGACAGAAGATAGACCTCATATTGGCCGACTCGCACAAGGCTTCCACGCTTGACGAGCTGAGGAGCCGGCTCAAGGACCGCATGATTGATGTGCTATTCATCGACGGGGACCATTCATACGCCGGCGTGCGCAAGGACTTCGAGATGTACAGCCCTTTGGTCAGAGAGGGCGGGATCATCGCCTTTCACGACACCGTCGAACACGATCCGGGCAGCGGCTGCGAGGTGGAGCGATTCTGGAAGGAGATCAAGGGGAGCTACAAGCACGATGAATTCACCTCCCAGCCGGAACTGAGATGGGGCGGCATCGGCGTCCTCTGGAAATGACCTGGGCGCTATGCTGTTGGCAGCCACCACGACCTGTTCTTCAGGTACCAGTCGAACACAATAGGAATCCCTGGAAGCATGCCCGAGGAAGAGACGAAGGCTGTCTTGTGTTCGCTTTGCGAATGCGAGAACGTACCTGCCGCGTGCCAGCAATCGAAGGAGGTCACTCCAGACTCCAAGAGATGATGTCTGGATGTGGCGCGGGAGGCATGCGGCTCCGTCCGCCTAGGGTCCGGACGTGGAGATCGTTGGATCGTGCTTCTTCTTGGACGTCTTCCCGGCGAGAACGGTCCTAAGCCGCCTGTTCCCCGCGTAGACGGCACGATTGCAGACGGCAGAAACGTCCTCATGTGCGCTGCGCAGTCCCTTCATGTCGTGCGCGTCACTGGCGAAGATGATATTCCTGGCTCCAGTCTTGATCAATGTAGTGAGCAAGGGCTGGGTGGCGTATGCCTTCGGCAGATTCATCTCGACGAAGGCATGTGAGGAAAGGATCACTCTGGTCAAATCAGCCAGGGTGTCCGCCGGCACTCTAATCTCGTAGTCGAGGAGCAGCCTATCGGGATGCCCGAGGACTCGGACCTCCTCCTTCTGCGCCAATGAACTTATGACGTCCTGCCACCAGCCGATCAGAGATGCCGGGCCGGACTTCTGCAAGCCTTTCAGCACATTTGGCGGCAGCCCATGGATCGAACCAACGACGAAGTCGACGCTGCCCGCCGCGCCACGCGAAAGGTTCAGAGCTCCCTCGGAGTCCAGCACCTTCGCCTCAAGTCCGGAGAAGATGTCGATCCTCCTCCCCAGTCTCGCCCTGAGCGTGCGGATCTCCGCTTCCCTCTCCGCGAGCCACGGAGCCGTCATACGGACATGGTCGACAATCCCCACTGCCTGAAGCCGTCGCTGCAGGGCGAACTCGACGATCTCGCCCACGGTGAGGCTCGAGTCGTCGGAGTAGCTAGAATGTATATGAAAGTCCATCCTGACCATGGAAGCTCGCGCCCCAGTATCTCGTCATCTTGGTCCCATACCTCGGTTTGGGCACCACGTACTTCTCCCCAAGGCACTCCTTCAAGGCCAGGTAGGGTATGTTCACCCCAGCGGCGACGGACAGGATCACGCTCCCGTGCAGTCTGGGGTTGATCTCCAGGAGCTTGAGCTTCTGATTCCTGTCCTCCTTCAGCTGTATGCCGATCGGCCCGTCGAACTCGACCTTTCGGCATATCTGCCTGGAGATCCTGATCGCCTCGCGGTTGTTCTCCGATACCGCATTGAAGCTGATGCCGGAGCGCACCTCCGTCCTCAGCCTGGGGATGGCCACGCGGGGCACGCCCTTCGAACAGAGGAGGTCGACGCTGTACTCCTTGCCCGGCAGGTACTCCATCACGATGAGCTCGGGGAACTCGCGGACCCCCTTGAGGACCCTCTCGGCCTCCTCGAACGAGATCGAGCTTCCCTCCGGCTTCGACTCGAGGAGCATCTCGGTCGTGTTCTCGAGGCTGGCTATGTGCCTGAACCCCCTTCCGCCATGCGCGAACGAGGGCTTCATGCATACCGATCGCCCAGGATATCCCAGGTCCCTGCAGGCCCGTCGGAACTCGTCCAACGATCGGACGATCCTGAACTCCGGGACTGGGACCCCCTCGGGCGCCAGCTTCCTGTACATGGGGGCCTTCATGAGCGCTGTCCTGATCGATTTCTCCTTGCTTATCGAGACCTTCGTGCCGGTCCGCGACTCGATCGCCTTCTTGTTGGTCGCAAGGCTGACCAGCTCCTCGGTCGAGAGCGGCAGCAGCGCGTCCGCCTTGAACTCCCTGCAGACGCTGATTATCCGCTTCACATAGTTCGGGGAGCTCCCTCTCGGGACGATCCGGTAGGAGTCCACGAAGGCCTTCCCTGAAGGGTCGGGGCGGATGTCCGTCCCGAGCACAGTGACCTTGCGTTCGCCGTTCTTCCTGAGGGCGTCCACGATGTTTACGGCGCCAGGTGCTCCGACGGCTGTGACGACGACTCTCAGGTCCCGCATCCTTGCGTTCGTCACCTGATGATCCACCTCACTACCTCGAAGG
>JAJYIS010000080.1 GCA_021789945.1 Thermoplasmata archaeon
CCTAGCGACGTCGTCCGCGAGTTTCCCGGGAGACCTGTATGCTGGCTTGGTCCTGCCGAAGTTCCTTTTGAAGGAGTCGCACGAGCCGCCGCAGTTGACGCAGTTGTGCGTGCAGCCCCTGACGGACACTGCGATGGACATGGGGTTCGATTTCCAGTTCTTGTACGGCAGATGCCCCTCCAGGTCCCTGTACCTCAGGACCTTTTTGATCATGAGGCCGTAGTCGATCGCGATGTCGTCGAGGTCATCGGGCACGTTCGTGACTGGGTTCGTCCTCACCCTTGCGCCCTCTCTCCACGCGAGGTTCGGGACGTCCTCCACGGGCCCGCCCTTCGAGACTGCATCCATCAGAAGCTTGAACGGCCTCTCCGTCGAATCGCCCCTCAGGACGAAGTCGACCTCGGGATGGTCCCTCATCAGCTCGTCGGAGTAGTACGACGCGCTGAAGCCACCCATCACGACAGGCCGGTCCGGGTGATGCCTCTTGACCATCCTCGCGAGCTCGAGGGAGCCCTGGACATGCGGCATCCAGTGTAGGTCGATCCCGAAGGCCTTTGCGTCGAGGGACCTCACGAGCCTCTCGGGGTCGAACCTGTCGGATGCGAGCATCCTCGTCGCGATGTTCGCGATCCTGACCTCGTACCCGTGCGATTCCAGGTGAGAGGCGATGGTCGTGAATCCGATAGGGTACATCTCGAAGACGGGTGTCGAGGGGATGAGGTCGCTCACTGGGCCAAGCAGGAGCGTCCGCTTGCGGAAGTCCATGACGCTGGGCGGATGGAGGAGAACGAGGTCTGGCGCTGACACACTAGGACCTCAGTGAGTCCGCCTTATAATAAGATGCTCAGTTACACGGGACAGCTCCAGATGGGCCAGTCGTTCAATAGCTTAATATGCCCGCAAGGTCGTTTTGATTGCCATGAACAAGAGGTTCTCCGCGGCGGCAGTCTGCCTGATGCTCGTGTCCATGCTCGCCTTGGTTTTGGCCCAAGGCGCATCGGCAGCGACCACGACCTTGGTCGTAGGAGGCACCTTCTCGACGACCGTGCAGGCGACCGAGCTCGACTTCATCAACTACACTTGGTCGACATCGCCGACGACCTCGGTGACATTCACGATAGCGCAGCCTGACGGCACCATCGTCTGGAACTACACGGGCAGCACGGAGGACTCCTTCATCATCGCCAGCGTGACCGGGACCTACACGTTCACTTGGTACAACGTGGGCTCCAATCTCGCGGTCCTGACCTACAATGTGAACACCTTCTCAGGCGGCTTCCAGCCCGTGGAGCACGCCCTCGACCTCGTCCTGATAATGCTCGCGGTGGGCGCGATTGCGGTCGTCGTGATCATCGTGCTCGTTGTGTTCGTTTCGATGAGGGGCGAGAAGAAGCCCGCTCAGCAGACAATGTACGGCCCTCAAGGTCCGCACGCTCCCCCCGGGGAATCCCCCGCGCCCTTCGTCCCGGGCATGTGCCCCAGGTGCGGCAGCCACATCGACTCCCAGCACGTGTTCTGCCCGAAGTGCGGTGCGAGAGTCCGCTGAGGGAACTTATATCTAACTTGTTATATTTAATTCGCCCCGGTCCAGCGTGAGCCTCGGGCCTCCAGGAGACCCTCCATTTCCATTCCAAGGCGGCGGAAAAGCGCTATATACATATTCATTAATCTCCAGGCAATGCTTGCGGATGCTTACATGGGGGTAGCAGTTTTTGTGCTCGTCGCCCTCCTGTTCCCGACCCTTGCTTTCCTTCTTTCGAGATACATCAGGACGGACAGGCACGACCCCCGAGGCGAGACCACTTATGAGTGCGGCGAGGAGCCGATGGGCGATGCCCAGATCCAGTTCCATTTCCAGTACTACATGTACGCGATCATCTTCGTCGCATTCGACCTCGTCACCGTCTTCATCCTGTTGTGGGCGCTCGCGTTCTCCGACCTGAGCCAGCTCGCGAAGGTCTACGTCATCATGTTCCTCGGGATTCTCCTCGTGGGCGTCGCCTACGCCCTGAAGAAGGAGGAGATAATCTGGATCTGAAAGCCGACCAGTCGGGCGCCAGCGGCGGACAGGTCATCGGCCTCCGGTCCAAGGACTTCCTCAAGTGGTGCGACGACGTCCTCGAGGGCGTCCTGAGGCGGTCCCCTGTCGGGGCCGGGATCGACCTCGTCACGAAGGACTTCTTCAACTGGGCGACCAGGAACTCGCTCTACTACCTCCACTTCGGGATCATGTGCTGCGCGCTCGAGATGGCCGTCGCTTCGGCCCCTAGGTTCGACGCGCAGAGGTTCGGCGTGATAGCACGGTCGACGCCCAGGCAGGTCGACATACTCCTCGTGAACGGCCCTGTCAGCAAGAAGCTCAAGCCCGACCTGAGGAGGCTCTACGACCAGATGCCCGAGCCGAAGTGGGTGATCGCGATGGGCGAGTGCGCGATCTCGGGAGGGCCGTTCTACGGCAGCTACAGCATCGTGCCGGGGGTCGACCAGTTCATACCGGTCGACATCTACATCCCGGGCTGTCCGGCGAGGCCAGAAGCCTTGATAGACGCCTTCCTGAAGCTCCAGAGGATGATCAAGGCGAAAAAGAAGGGTCTGCTGACCGGCAAGTGATGTCTCAGGGGAACACAACATGGTCGACGGCGGGAGGGGGGAACAGAGGCGCGAGGGGATAGAGCGGCCTCCGAGCCTCATCAGCGAGAGCCCAGAGGAGCGAGTCATTAAGGCGCTCCTGGAGGCCTTCCCGACGGCCGTAACGGACTTCAAGAAGCTGAGGCAGGGGGTCCTGCGGGCCAGGATCGAGCGCCGGGACCTGTTCAAGGCTTGCATGATGCTCAGGGACCAGCAGGGGTTCGAGCACCTGTCGATGATCTCCGCGGTCGAGTACGACACGCGGTTCGAGGTCGTCTATCACATCACATCGTATCAGAACAGGCTCCTCGTGGAGCTCATCACTACGACCCCCAAGGAGGATCCGAGCGTGGACTCCATCAGCTCCATCTGGGGCGGCGCCAACTGGCAGGAGCGGGAGGCGTACGACCTGATGGGCGTCAAGTTCAACAACCATCCGAAGCTCGAGCGGATCCTGCTTCCGAGTGACTACCTCTACCATCCGCTCAGGAAGGACTTCAAGGGGTGACCATGCATGGCTGAGATGTGGATCAACATGGGACCCCAGCACCCGATGACGCACGGGCTCTGGAACCTGCGCATCAAGGTCGACGGGGAGACCATCGTCGACGCCGAGCCCGTGGTCGGATACTTGCATAGGGGCATCGAGAAGCTCGCCGAGGCCAGGACCTACACCCAGGTGATCCCGATCACGGACAGGCTGTGCTACGGGGCATCCCTCGCCTGGAGCCATCTGTACTGCACGGCCGCCGAGGACCTGATGGGCGTCGAGGTGCCCGAGCGCGCCGAGTACCTCAGGGTCGCGGCGCTCGAGATGCAGAGGATCGCATCCCACCTGATGTGGCTCGCGGCCTACGCCGCCGACCTGGGCGCCATGATAGGGTTCATCTACTCCATGAGGGACAGGGAGGTCTTCATCGACCTGCTCCAGGCGCTGACGGGCTCCCGGATCACGTACAACTACCCGAGGATAGGCGGCGTCGCGCACGACGCTCCCCCGGACTTCGCGCGCGACTCCCTGCGCGCGTGCGACTACATGGAGAAGAAGCTGAAGGAGTACGAGGACCTCTACGAGGGCTCGAAGGTCTTCATGCTCAGGAACGAGGGCGTAGGCATTCTGAGCAAAGAAGATGCGATGAATCTCGGGATCACGGGCCCTTCCCTGAGGGGCAGCGGGGTCAAGTGTGATGTCAGGAAGGACATGCCGTACTCCGTCTACCCCGAGATGGACTTCGAGGCCGCGTCGCATCCCGACGGCGACTGCTATTCCAGGTATAGGGTAAGGATGGACGAGATGTACCAGAGCTGCAAGATCATCCGCCAGGCGGTCACGAAGATGCCCGCGGGCAAGTGGAGGGTCGTGGCTCCCAGGAACGGCCCTGTCGGCACGGGCATCGGAAGGGTCGAGGACCCGCGCGGCGAGGGCATGATGTACATCGTCGGCGACGGGACGGACAGGCCCTACAGGCTGAAGATCAGGAGCCCGATATTCGTCTCCGTGAGCGCCGCCCCGAAGCTCCTCGTGGGATACAAGGTCGCGGATGTCGTCGCCATCATGGGAGGGCTTGACATGTGCATCGGGGAGACCGATAGGTGATTCCATGAACCTCTATACTTTCTGTTACGGACTCATCCATTGGCTCGTCGACTTGGTCAACAACCTGTGGTTCTGGCTCGGGGGCCATCTTCCGGGCGCGCTCGGCGGCTTCTTCACATGGGCGGGCGACCTCGCGAAGTCCGACCTGAACATCTCGTTCTTCGCGATCCTGCTAGAAGTGCTCATCATGGTGATCATCGCGCTCATCAATGTCCTCAACTTCATCTGGATAGACCGGAAGTGGATGGGGCGGATGTTCGACTTCTACGGGCCGTACTATGTCGGGTACAGGATCGGCGGCTGGCTCCAGAACCTCGCGGACGGCATCAAGCTCTTCGTCAAGGAAATCATCGTCCCCAAGAAGGCGGACAGGCTCGGGTTCCTGCTCGGGCCTGTCATATTCGTCGCATCGTCGGTCGCCGCGCTCTCCACGATTCAGTTCAGCCCGCAGTTCGGCGTGCTGACTAGCGGGGTCGACACCGGCGTGCCCGCCGGAGTGCTCATTGCTTTCGCATTCTTCGCGATAGCGCCGTTCTCGATCCTCGTGACTGGGTGGTCGTCAAACAACAAGTTCACCCTGATAGGCGGGCTGAGGTCCGCGGCACAGATGATGAGCTACGAGATTCCGATGCTCCTGGTGGTCGCGAGCGTGTTCCTGCTATCCGGGAGCTTCAGCTTCGTCGGGGTGGTCGGCGCCCAGCACAGTGTGTGGTTCTTCATCCCGCTCTTCATCGGGTTCCTCGTGTTCCTCACGTGCATCGTGGCCGAGGTCGAGATCCAGCCGTTCGACCTCGCCGAGGCGGAGGCCGAGCTCGTCGAGGGCTGGACCACAGAGCTGCCGGGGTTCAGGTTCGGCCTGTTCATGATGACGTCCTACATGAGGGGGTACATCGGCGGCGCGCTCGTGGTCACGCTGTTCCTGGGAGGATGGCAGGGCCCGTCGCTCATCCCGGCCGAGCTGTGGTTCCTGATCAAGGCTTACCTCGTGTTCCTGGTGATCGAGTGGATGAGGTGGTCGAACATGAGGGTCAGGATAGACCAGCTCCTGAACATCGGCTGGAAGAGGCTCATGCCCCTGGCTGTCATCAACCTACTGATCGCCGTAGCTCTGAAGACGATGGGGTGGTTCTGATGGCCGCGAAGGCGAAGAAGACCAGCTCCCTCGGGTTCGTCCTCAAGCCCATGAAGAGGACCGGGGCGACCGTCTACAAGTCTCTCATAGCAGGCAGGCCCAACACCATCCTGTACCCGTACCAGAAGCTCGACCTGCCCCCGACCTACAGGGGCAAACACACTCTTGACTTCAAGCGGTGCATCGGCTGCTCCAACTGCGTCCAGATCTGCCCGAACGACTGCATGTGGATGGAGAAGCTCGAGGACCCAGAGCTCGGGAAGATCGAGCGCCCTGGAGTCGACCTCGGGAGGTGCCTGTTCTGCGGGCTTTGCGTCGAGGTGTGCCCGACAGTCGCGCTGCACGAGACGGGCGAGTTCGAGCTCGCTGACCCCGACCGCGCGAAGCTCAAGTTCGGGCCCAAGGAGCTCAGGGACGACACCTACGCCGACAAGATCGTCGAGGAGCGGCAGAAGCGCTCCGTGCCAGTCCTGGACCTCGACAAGTGCACGGGATGCGAGAAGTGCGCGGGCGAGTGCCCCGAGATGTGCATCGCGATGGAGCAGATCGAGGGCGTCGGGAAGAAGAAGCCCGAGATCAACCTTCCCAAGTGCACCGCGTGCGGCAAGTGCGTCGTCGTCTGCCCGGAGAAGGCCCTGACGATGAAGGACATGTACGAGTCATACTTCGACATGCCCGAGCCGAAGTTCATCCTCAAGAACTGCACGGGCTGCCAGGCGTGCGCCAAGGCGTGCCCCGCGGACGCGATCTACATGATGGACATGCCAGGGACCGAGAAGGTGCTCAAGGACGGCAAGAAGGGCAAGCCGAAGAAGCGTGCCGTGTTCGTTCTCGAGAAGTGCGTCGGGTGCGGGAAGTGCTTCAGGGCGTGCAAGTTCCAGGCGATTGAGATGCCGGGGGTGAGGAAGTGACCTGGGAGATGTTCATGTTCCTGTTCCTTGCGGCCTCGGCGCTGATATCCGCCTTGCTCGTTGTGCGGTCGAGGGAGATCGTCCACAGCGTTATCGCCCTCGCGACCTGCTTCATCTCGATAGCCGCCCTCTACATCATGCTCAGCGCGGAGTTCGTCGCGATCATACAGATACTGGTCTACGTCGGCGCGGTCGTAGTGGTGATCCTCTTCGGCATCATGCTCACCAAGCGCGAGATAATGGAGAGTGAGAAGCGATGAACGAGAGGCTGCTCAGGGCGGGCGCGGTCGCTGCAATGGCCCTCATGTTCATAGGCGCGATTCTTATGGTCCATTGGCCCTCGGGAGGCACGGACCAGATAAGCAGCCAGGAGGTCGGGGGCGTGCTCTTCGGGCAGGCAGACGGGTCCGGCTACGGGCTCGTCGTCCTGCTGATAGGCGTCCTCCTGCTCGTCGCGATGCTGGGCGGGATTTTCCTGGCGAAGGAGGAGAAGGAATGATACCGATCGAGTACTGGCTGATCTTCAGCTCCCTCCTGTTCGCGATCGGCGCGTACGGTGTGCTCACGAGGAAGAACGCCATCGTGGTCCTGATGTCAATCGAGGTCATGCTCAACGCGGCGAACATCAACCTGGTCGCGTTCAGCTCATACCACACGACGCTGCACGGCACTCTCGACCCGTCGGGGCAGGCGTTCGCCCTGTTCTCGATCGCGATTGCGGCCGCGGAGGTCGCGGTCGGGCTCGCGATCATACTCTCGGTGTACAGAAGGTACCAGACTATCGATGTTGACAAGATCAACATCCTGAGGTGGTAGGATGATCGAGTACGCGTGGCTCATCCCGGTGGCGCCCTTCCTCGCGTTCGTCCTGATAGGGCTCCTCCCCAGGAAGACGCTCTCGTGGGAGGACGGCGGAGGGTTCGCGATCGCGGGCGCGGGCGTGGCGCTCATACTGTCGTTCCTTGTGATATGGGACGTCATCAACGGGCACACGCTCACCGACGGCTCAGTGAGCTACAACTGGGTGGTCATCGGGCCGATTAGCGTGACCTTCGGCATTTTCATCGACCAGCTCACGGCCGTGATGCTGCTCGTGATATCGGTCGTGAGCACGCTCGTCGTCATCTACTCCGGCGCGTACATGCACGAGGAGGGCGTGGGAAGGAGGCGGTACTACGCCGAGATCATGCTCTTCATATCAGTGATGTACGGGCTGGTCATCGCGAGCAACTACCTCGAGATGTTCATCTTCTGGGAGCTGGTCGGGCTGTGCTCGTACCTCCTGATCGGCTTCTGGTACGAGCGGCCATCGGCCGCAAGCGCCGCCAAGCGGGCGTTCATCGTGACCCGCGTGGGCGACATCATGTTCATGGCGGGCATCATAATCCTGCTGAAGTACACTGGCACGCTGGACTTCACGACCCTGTTCGCGAACGGAGGCGCCGCGACGAGAGCGGCTTTCGCGGGCCACGAGGATCTCCTGACGCTCTCCACGGCGCTCATCTTCGGCGGGGCGATCGGCAAGAGCGCCCAGTTCCCGCTGCACGAGTGGCTCCCGGACGCGATGGAGGGCCCGACGACGGTCT
>JAJYIS010000081.1 GCA_021789945.1 Thermoplasmata archaeon
ACCTAGCCTGTAGGCTCTGGCATCTTTGAAGAGGCCGACAATTGTCCCAAGCCAACCCATTCCGATATCAGCGGTGATATAACCATCCGGCCGCTCTACTATCGCCCGTCAATGATATCAACGTTAGCAATCGCCACGAAGTCATCAGCACATGAACCGTGTTTGTGCAAAGGCCATAATACTGGAAGGATGATAATCGCTGAGAGAAGGGTTCGGCCGGAAGAAACGAGCGTGGGCAGAAATGAAACCCATTCGCGAGCTGAGAACCACAATTCTCAAGTGGAGAGAACTTGAAGAAGGGCGAATGAACTACGAACTATCCGGCACTGAGGGCTCAATTGCGACTCTTCGATATGACGATCCAAGAGCTCTTGGCGAGAGCGGCATGGTGGCTGAGACGTCAGATGGAATCTACTCGCTAAGCTCGCAAAGCTGGCTGTTCCGAAGCCGGCGTGAGATGCGAAGACTCGACACATCCCTGAAGAAGATAGGCGAAATGCGTGCTGGATCTCGAAGGAGCACGTGGGAGGTGAGAATCGAAGGCGCCGAAGATCTCATTTTGAGGAGGCTCAAAGAAGGAAGAAACCTAGGTCTATTTCGTGGTGACGAGAAACTCGTCATTTTTCGACCCGAAGGGGCGATTTCTTTGCGCGGTGGAACAGTGGAGATACAAGTTCCAGCGCGCTTCGAGCATTGGCTTCTTCAAGCAATCCTCATCTGCTGGTATTCAGTATTGATGGAATACCTGACAGCTCAGGGCATTCTCCTGGGTGGACTGTCATGAGTTGCGGGGGCAGCTTGGATGTGGACTATGAGGCCTGAACGTCCTAGCCTTCTTGATGATTCATCCGGTTTGCATTCAATGGAGGGCAAACTACATTCGCTGTCCCCCTGGCCACAGAGCTTTGCCTAACGCCTTGCAGTCTGATTGATTGAGAGAATGTCGAACGAAGATCTAGATCGCTCGAGAGCTTTGTTCTTGGGATGGCTGAAGCGAAACGGCGGGGCGAAACACTTGACGACCTGCGAAAAGAAGCTCCGCCACCTCGGCCTTGATGTTGATTCGACACTCGGGCTATGGGAACAGGCGAAGATTGCCATTGTCCTTAGCAGAGGGGATAGAGTCGTCTGGCTCAAGGACATCAAGTGGGCCGATGAATGGGCTATGATGCATGACGTGGAGGTGCTCCACCATTCCCAGTCACTCCGCCTTATCACAAAAGAAGAACTAAGATAGACAAACATTTATATCGGTACGAATCTACATGGAATCACAAAACATAGGATCAGATGAGATGACTTCCAAAGGAACAAAGAACCTCCTGAAGCCTAAAGAAGGGAAGGTTGACAAACCATTCGACGGTATGTTCGGCGACACTGCTGAGATCAGGGTACTGCAGGAGATAGTGGCCGATCCTTATTCGGACTACTCGCATCGTGACCTGATGGAGCTCACTGAACTCTCAGACCCTAGCGTTAGAAGGGCGGTTCGTGCTCTCATGGATGCCGATGTCATAATGAACATCTCAAAGGCCCGCCGAAGCCCAATGTACCGAGCCAACCAGGATTCAAGGAGGCTGTCGGCGCTGATGTTCCTGACCTACGCGATACTCGACGACAAGACAGGAAGCGACACGATGGACGGCGCGGTGGCTCACTACTGCGACCTGACTTGCACGAGGGACTCTCACATCGACTTCTTCGAGACGCCGAGCGTCGGGGGGAAGAGTGGGAAGACGCTCAAGGGTATGAGGGTCCATATGTCCGAGGCGGACGCGAAGAAGCTTAGCGAGGTTCTGCAGGGATTGCTCAGGAAGGCTGAGAAGAGGACTGGTTGAGGACTGGTCGCTTGCTCCTGATGCGCTTTGACTACATGTAAGGCGAATCGACACTAGGTCCGCCAATTCTTCGGGCACTCAGTGGCTCGTGATCAGTGGAGTTGCCGCGAAAGGGAGTATCTAGGCTCTATCAGAGCGTATTATGCCGAAAGGACACTTCAGACAATGGAGCGCGGCTTCAGGGTGATCCACAAGGCCTTCATCGAGCTGAGTGAGGGGGACAAGGTGTCCACAGTCGATCCTCGGAGGCTGACGAAAGACGACATTGCCGCCTTCATGGAGTGGATGCGGACCAGGAGGACCAGGAATGGCTCCTCCCTGGCGCACTCCACCCAATCCAACTACATGGACTACCTCAACGGCTTCCTGCGGTTCGTGAACAACGGGGTGATCGACCAGATGAGGAAGCTGCATTACGTCCGATTCCCTCAGAAGGTGTCCTCTGAGGTTCGGGTGCTCTCTGAATCACGAGTCGAGGAGATGAGGTCGAAGCTGAAGTCGATGCCTGGCTACTATGGCGTGGTGGCCAGATTCATGGTCGCGATGTATGCTTATTCGGGCCTTAGGAGGTCCGAACTTCGCCGCGCGAGACTCGAGGATTTGAACGTGGACACGTGGACGATCGTGGTGGCTCACCCTAAGGGCGAGAGCAGCTGGGCCGTCTCTGCACCAGCTAGGATTCTGCCGCCCGCAAGAGATGCGGTGACTGAATTCCTCGCCGAAAGAAGACGCTACCTGGCCGATGAAGGGATCGTATCATGCGAGCCTCTCGTTCCCAAGGTCTATGATGGGGTGGCGGACTACTGGACAGACGGCATGTGGGGAAAGGTCAAGGCAGAGGCTGAGAGGTGGTGCGGCGTCAAGTTCCGGATCCAGATGCTCCGCGCGACTTTCGGTCAGATGTGCATCGATTGGGGTGGCAGGCCGGATGCAGTCTCCAGAGCGCTCAGACACAAGACCACTCGTACCACCGAGCTGTACTATGCTAGGATTCGGGCCGACCACGCATTTCGACTTCTTGATCAGGCATACGAATCCGCCCATCCCGAGAGGAAGACGGAAACTGAGGCTGGTGATTAGCTATGTACTGGGCAGTTCGTTGCGATGGATTGATGTTATGGAACCACCACCGTCGGCCGCTGAAGAAGGGTCTTGTACCCTCACATTTTGAATGAAATGGAGGAGTCCATTGGAATGTGAGGGTAATCGGACGTTTGCATTCAGGGGCGTGCCATTCACGCCATTCAGACTCTAGATGTCAGAGAACCCTGTCATTATCTCACTGAGTATCCGACCCTCTGCCTTCCTCATGTGCTGCAGGAGAGTGGGCTTGCTGATGCCCACCTTTTTGCACAGCCGCTTGCTGCTGATCTTCTTGGGGAAGTCATAGTAGCCGTTCTGAAATGCAGCTACCATCACTTCCCTCTGCTTATCGGTCAGGACAGCTAGGATGTCTGCCTGCTGGTAGGCAGCCCTCCTGATGGACATCTTCAGAACAACGCCAGCTTGTCTCATCATCTCCACAAAATCTGACAGGTTCTTCGTCTCTCCCATCATGCTGACAGTGAACTTCTCAGGTGAGATGATCATGGGTATTGTGTGGATCAGGCCTAGGTCGGATTCCTGAAACATCCCTTTGGTCTCTTCCGGTTCCGTGTATCTGATGAGGCAAGTATGCTTGTTACCTTTGGACCTCAGAACGTTCAGGATTTCCATGTTGCCCACAGTCCGGATATCCTGGATCGACACGCCCTCTTGCAGGGTGAACTCAATGATCTCAATGCATATGCCCTCTTTGTAGTCCATCTTTAGGGTCTCGAGTATCGCGAAGGATCGGACGCGGGAGAAGACGTCGGCCATTTCCTCTCTAACGGTCTCGAAGGGCTCGATCTCCAAGGTGAGCGTTCTCATGGTAGCGTCTCTGTGAATATTCACTCCGATATTTAAACTATCATACATGTATGTCCCAATTTGCGAGTACTCTCTCGACATTACTTCAATTGGCGAAAACCGCCGAGTGATACAATGGCAGAACAGAATCAGACAATCGGAAAAGATATGGGACAGAAGATGAACGCGAAGGACCAGGACAAGAAGGCCGGACTCGTCCTCGAGCAGTTGAGGATATCCACGCAGGTCAAGTTGGCAGGACTGTGGGTGACCGTGATGTTCATGTACATCTACGTTGACATCATCACATTCTTCGCCCCCGGCGTGATCGAGGACATTCTAGTAGGGAAGACATATGTCTTTGACATAACGCAGACGTTTCTGTTGTTCAGTGTGATGTTGATGACGATCCCCGCCCTCATGGTTACCCTTTCCCTTACACTGCCGGCCAAGGCGAATCGGTATGCGAACATCGGAGTGGGTGCAGTCTATGCCTTTATCGCGCTGGGATTGGCCATAGGTGAGACCAACGCCCACTACGTATTCGGTTCCGCCGTGGAAGCGGTCCTCCTCTCTGTGATAGTGCGGACTGCTTGGAAGTGGCCAAAGGTACAGGGAATAGCTCAAGCGGAAACCGTTGCCGGTCAGAGACTGAACGTGAAAGTTCCGGTGATTGAGTGAAAGCCGCGGTGCTAGCCGGTAGCGGACCGCCCGAGGTACTCGAACTCAGGGACGTGGAGAAGCCCGCGCCTCGGGAGAACGAGATGCTGATCAGGGTCCATGCTTCGACGGTCACCATAGGTGACGCCATTCTCCGGAGGATGCCGCGGTTCCTCATGGGCCCGATGGTGATGCTGATGGGCTTCAAGCTGAAGAAGATCGCAGGTCACGAGCTTGCGGGCGTGGTCGAGGCGGTCGGCAGGGATGTGAGGTCATTCAGGAAAGGCGATCACGTCTTTGGAACGACTACTGGGCTCAAGAGCGGCTCCAATGCGGAGTATGTCTGTATCCCCGAAAAGGGAGGAAAGGGGGTGATTGCCAGGAAACCGGCCAACATGACCTTCTGTGAGGCCGCCGCCATCCCCATCGGGGGGATGACGGCCCTCCAGATACTCAGGAAGGCGAACATCGAGAAGGGGGACAGGGTCCTCGTCTACGGAGCGTCCGGCTCCGTAGGCACCTATGCCGTTCAGCTAGCGAAACACTACGGTGCCCATGTGACGGGGGTCTGCAGCGGTGCGAACATCGACCTGGTGAGGTCCATTGGCGCCGACGAGGTGATAGACTACACCAAGGAGGACTTCAGAAAGAATGGCAAGCTATATGACGTCGTCTTCGACTCCGTGCGAAAGCTCGGAAGATCGGGTTGCGGGAAATCCCTGGGGAAGGGCGGGGTCTTCATCTCGTCATGGTCTCCCACCCGAGAGTCGAATGAAGATCTCAACCTCCTGAAAGAGCTCGTGGAAGCAGGAAAGATACGACCGGTCATAGACAGAACGTTTCCGTTGGAGGATGTGGTGGAAGCCCACAGGTACGTCGACAAGGGGCACAAGAGGGGCAACGTGGTTATAGAGGTGATCGGTGATTGATGTGACTGAGACGACGCCGCACGATGAAAGCAATAGTATGCGACAGATACGGCCCGCCGGAAGTTCTCCGATTCGAGGAGGTGGAGAAACCGCTCCCTCGAGACAACCAGGTGCTCGTGGAGGTCCATGCTTCGTCATTGAATGCGGCCGATATCGAGCTCCTGGGCGGCTCTCTTTTTGCACGCATGTCTGGTCCCCTCAAGCCACGATATCGGATACCCGGATCGGACGTCGCGGGTCGTGTCGTGGCAGTTGGGAAAAGAGTCAAGCGGCTGAAAGAAGGGGAGGCTGTCTTCGGGGACCTGTTCGCTTTCGGCCATGGGGCATTCGCAGAGTATGTCGCGGCTCCTGAAAATGCACTGATTCTGAAGCCGGACACCATATCCTTTGAGGACGCTGCCACTTTCCCACAGGCGGCCAAGATCGCTCTCCAGGGCCTTCGCGGCAGGCGCCCTGTCAAGGAGGGGCAGAAGGTCCTGATCAATGGCGCAGGCGGCGGAATGGGCACGTTTGCGGTGCAAATAGCGAAGTACTACGGGGCCGAGGTAACGGCCGTGGACAGCGCATTGAAGCTCGAGATGCTTCGGTCCATCGGAGCCGACCACGTCATCGATTACGCTGGGGAGGATTGTACGAGGAGCGGGGTGCGCTACGACCTCATACTCGATACGGTCGCGCACCGGTCGATCTTCGAATACAGGCGCGTCATGGCACCAGATAGTCTGTACGTGCTCCTTGGAGGTTCAAGACGTTCCATACTCCAGGCGCTCCTCCTGGGGCCTCTTGTCTCCCTTGCCAGCAAGAAGAAGATGGGCACCAATCCGTTTGGCGTCGATGACAATCAGGATATGCAGTTCTTGCTCAAGATCCATGAAGAAGGGAAACTCTCCCCCGTCATAGACAGGAGATGTGAGCTCAGTGAGGTGCCGGAAGCCCTCAAGGATCTTTCAAGAGGGCTCGTAAAAGGGAAAGTCGCGATAGCAGTCAAACATGATGATTAGGATGTCAATGGTGACTCTAGGCTACGAGTCGGTTCACATGTAGGGGCATGCACTCGGAAAAGACCTCTATGAAGAAATGTCCCTAGTCAACTGCTCGATGCAGGTCATCTTCTTCTGAACTCTCCCAATCTTCACGGATCCCGGGACTATCGGACATAACTCTATTCGCGGTTTTCCCGCGCTATGGTGACTTCGTCACTTGGTCAGGGATTTGCTCCGATCCATAGGACGCACTCGAAGTGCACTCTTTTCACGGGGTCGGATCCGTGACTGGAACATAGCATGGTCTTTCGACGATTCGTAGGCTCCGGAGCTCGATGGACGATTTCATCATAACATCCATGGGGCAGTACGTAAAGCCTCTTCTCGGGAGATACTAGCCGACTGTTCTCCACGATCCTGGCAATTGGCCGGGCCGGATCACACAGTTCACATACGAACAAACTTGTCAGGATCTAGGATCTAAGGAGGGCTTTGCGCGAGAGCACCGCTCCCAAAGATATCATCAGAGCGGCGAAAATCGCGATTCCGAGAAGATCTACAGCGACCGAATACTCTGAGCCAATGGATGTGTGGAAGACGAGCTGTCTCATGCCATCGACAACAAATGTGAGGGGATTGTATCCAGCGACCGTCTTGAGCCATGCAGGCATGAGCGCAATGGGGATCAGCGCGCTGCTTGTGAACATGAGCGGGAAGTTGAGCAGGTTGATCATGCCGAAAAGTGTCTCCTCGCTCTTCACCACGAGGCCCAACGCCACGAAGAGCGCTGCGAGGCTCAGCCCCAGGAGGATCAGAAACATGGCGACGCCGAGAGCTTCAAGGATGCCGAAATCAGGACTGAATCTGAGTCCGCTCAGGCCCGGGATGAAGACAAACAGCGCTGCGAGCACAAGGACGACGACGGCCTGGAGGAGCGACTTGACCACCGTCGATAGTATTCGGGAGACTGGGATCGATGCCCGCGAGATGGGCGCCACCTGTAGCTTTGCCAGGAACCCGGTCTTTCTGTCCCATATGAGGGATACCCCGCTGAACAGGGACCCGAACAGAATGATGAATGTCGTCTGACCGACGGCCATGAACGAGAAGTAGTCGGGCGCTCCTCCGAACACCTCCCTGATGTCGACGCCAGGGGCGCCCTGCGCAAGCTTGCCGATGTTGAACGCCTGCCCGAAAAGTAGCAGCCACATCAATGGAGTCGTGAACACCAGAATGATCTGTCCTGGAGTCCTGTACCACCGCCTTAGGTCCCGGATCACCAACGCGAGTGTCTCGCCGAGCATGCGCTCACCTCCTCCTGCCGAATCGGCCCTTCTTTGCCGTCGACGCGCCTGGCTTCCCGCTGTTACTCTTGTCCTCATCCCTGAGCTCTCGGCCCGTGTATTCCAAGAACGCCTGGTCGAGGGACGGTTTCTTGACCGCCACATTGAGCACCGCGATCTTCTTGTTCCAGAAGTTCTCGAGTATCAGCGGAAGGACCGCGTTGCTTTCTGG
>JAJYIS010000082.1 GCA_021789945.1 Thermoplasmata archaeon
GGGCAAGCGTCTCGAGATGCCTTTCACTGAGCCTGGAGTCATTTCGGTCTCGAGCCGGATGCCCCTGGTCGAGAAGATTTCGCAATCGGGCAGGAAATTGGCTCTGAGGGAGGTGGCCAGGGAGCTCGGGCTCCCGTCGCACGACCGGCCGAAGAAGGCGGCCCAGTACAGCTCCGGCGTGCTCAGACTAATGGAGAAAGTGGCCAAGAAGAACGAGGAGTCGCTCGATGAGTGGGTCAGGAGCGTCTCCGCCGGTGCGCGGAGAAGCGCTTATGAATCTGGATGAAATGTCCCTCCGTGATGGCCTACGCAGACGTCCTCGACTGGATGTTCAATCTCGAAAGGTTCGGCATAAAGCTCGGGCTTGAGAACGTGTCCGAGTTCATGTCTCGCATCGGGGACCCACAGAGGGACCTCAGGTCGGTCCATGTCACCGGCACAAACGGCAAGGGCTCGGCCTGCGCGATGGTCGCCTCCATCCTCAGGTCCAGTGGCCTCAAGGTCGGGCTCTACACCTCGCCACATCTTGTCGATTTCAGGGAACGCATCGCCATCGACGGAAAGAAGATCCCTGAAGAGGAAGTCGTGAGGGTCTCCTCGGAACTCCGTCCGGTGATGGAGGAGATGGCTAGGGAGTCGACGGAGAAGCAGCTGACATTCTTCGAGCTCACGACAGGCTTGGCGTTCAAGTACTTCGCCGAGCGGAAGGTCGACATCGTCGTGGCGGAAGTGGGGATGGGTGGGCGGCTGGATGCGACCAACGTGCTTCTGCCGGAGGTCGCAGTGATCACGCGAATAGGGCTGGAGCACACGAACTACCTAGGAAGCACTGTCTCGGAAATCGCCCGGGAGAAGGCTGGCATAATCAAGGAGAAGGTCCCGACGATCACGTGCGAGAGGAGCCAAGAAGCCCTTGCAGTCATAGGCCATGTCTGCATAGGAAAGCATTCCGCGCTCAAGCGCATAGACGAGGACTTCTCCGTGGGGTCCGTGACGCAGTCCCTCTCGGGGACTTCGTTCGACTACCGGGGCGAGAAGGAGCTCAAGAACCTCCACACGGTGCTCGTGGGTAGATACCAGGCGGAGAACGCAGCGGCGGCAGTCGCCGTCTGCGAGGCCCTCGTCGAGAAGGGCTACAGCATCTCGGAGGAGGATATGCGACGGGGACTGAAACGGACCGTGTGGCCGGGCAGGCTCGACATCGTATCCAGGAGTCCTCTGGTGATCTTGGACGGGAGCCACAACCCGGACGGCGTCGGCACGACGGTGGGCGTCCTCAAGGACCTCAAGGTGACGCCACTCACCTACGTGCTCGGCTGCATGGACGACAAGGACGTGCGAGGGATTGCCAGGGCGCTCTCGCCCGCGGCCTCGAGGATCATCTGCACGCAGACGCCATACAAGAGAGCGCTCCCGGCCGCACGGCTCGCTGAGGCCGTGAGGTCGGAGTTCGCAGGCCCGGTCGAGATCGTGGAGAGGCCGGCTGAGGCGTTCGAGGCCGGCATGAGATCAACGGACGGCAGGGGAGTCTGCGTCATAGGGTCGCTCTACCTCGTCGGAGAGGCCATCCCTTGGTGGAGCGCCAGGAAACCCAAGTCCTCCGCCCGCTCCCGCACAACATATAAATCGCCCGTCCGTATTGAGGCTGAAAACAAGCGGCTGTAGTGTAGACTGGTTATCACTTGAGCTTGCCAAGCTCAAAACTCGGGTTCAAATCCCGGCGGCCGCACTCTCACTATCTCTGGGCTGAGACCAAGTTTGACGGACTCGATGCGTTGATGGTTCCGAGGGAGCTGTTTGTCCCAGCCAATCGGTGGAATTCTGGCTCAGACCATCCTCGGCCCTGCGGCCTTCTCCGGCAACGGCGTGCCTTGCCGAGACGCGCACGATCGACTCGTCGCAGTACGCCGTGGACCGATGAGGCCAGCATGTCATCTCTGGCGTCTCCGCGTGCTCGTCGCTAGGCGCGGGCGGCAAGGCCTAAATACTCAGTAATGCGATTGATTTGTCAATCCCGAACTTCGGGATCAACGCAGCGGACTTTTCGACGCTGTGCGAGTGGGGGTTCACAGACTTGAAGGAGAGAAAGGCATTCTTTGCCATGCTAGTGTGTGCCATGATGGTGCTTTCCGCGATGGCGGCGCTTGGGATTGCCAAGCCGGCGAGAGCACAGAACGAGATACCGACGGGGGGAACGCTGAGAATAGGATGGCTGCAGGAGCAGGACACCCTGAACCCGTTCGTCACGAACACGGTTCAGGGGAGGATGATGGTGAAGCTGTTCTACGACACTCTGCTGAGATGGAACAAGACACTGGTGCCCGAGGCGAATCTGGCGACCAACTGGACCACGTCGACGGACGGACTGACGTGGACATACGACATCGTCCAGAATGCGAAGTTCAGCGATGGCCAGCCGCTCAAGGCTTCCGATGTGAAGTTCACCTTCGAGATGATACGGAATCTGAGCCTGTCAGCGTACTACGACCAGGTGAAGTTCATGTCCAGCGTGACCACGAGCGGAGACTACAGGGTCATCGTGGTGTACAACAAGACCGTCGGCACAGTGGCGTCCGACATGTGCCTTGTCCCAATCTTGCCCGAGCACATATGGAAGGACATGACGAAGAACGAGATACTGGCGGCGACAAACGATAATCCGATCGGGTCCGGGGCCTGGAAGCTCGAGAGCTGGACGAAACAGACTTCTGTCGTCGTCGACGCGGTCAAAGATTACTGGGGCACCGCGCCATACATCGACAAAGCGGTCTTCACGTATTACTCCAACACGGAGGCCCTGATCAACGCCCTGAAGAACGGGGAGATCGACATCATCCCGAAGGAAGTGCCGGCCTCGTCCTTATCGGTGCTCAATCAGGACACGGACATAAAGGTCACGACAAACACGGACCTCTACTACAGGGAGATAAGCATCAACTGCAACCCTGCCGGAGGCGGCAACCCGACACTCAGGGACGTGAACGTCCGCCAGGCACTCGCAATGGCCACTGACAAACAGACTCTCGTCGATCTTGTCCAGCTGGGATATGCGACGCCAGGGAGCACGATCGTCCAGAAGGCGGCATCCTACTGGTGGGACCCCGATGTGGACCTGTTCCAGTTCAACATCTCGAAGGCCAATGCGCTGCTCAACGCCAGCGGATACCTGGATGTCGACAGTGACGGCGTCCGAGAGGCTCCTGGGAACGCATCTCTCGAGCTGTCCTACACACTACTGGTCCTCTCCAGATGGCCTGAGGAGATGAGGACCGGACAGCAGCTCCAGACCTGGTGGAAGGAAATAGGCGTAGACCTCACCGTGCAGTCAGCGGACGCCAACACGATCAACAGCTACGTCTATCCCTCGTACAACCAGGACATGTTCCTGTGGGGCTACTCCGGCCAGCCTGACCCGAGCTTCAGCCTGCTGATCATGCTGTCGACCCAAGTTGGAGACTGGAACGACTGCGGGTGGAGCAACGCGACGTACGACCAGTGGTACGACCAACAGGCGACCACGACCGACCCCGTCGCGAGGAGGACCATCATCTACCAGATGCAGGAGATGGTCTACAATCAGAGCCCGTACCTCGTGCTGTACTATATGTCGGCGAACGGGGCCTACAGGATCGACACCTTCACGGGATTCGTGAACATGCCGACCGGCCTCAACAGCGATGTCAACATCTACACGCTGAGGGAGGTGCATCTGATCAAGGCCACTTCTGGCGGGACCACCACGACCGACTACACGCCATGGGCAATCGCCATCATAGCCATCATCGTGGCGGTCGTCGCTGTCGCCGTGGCCATGACCAGAGGCAAGGGCGGGAAGGAGGCCAAGGGGTCCGAGGACAAGCCTGCGCCGGAGAAGAAGGCATAGGGAGAAACCTCTTCGGTCGTTCAGACCAGGGGTGCCGGAGTCTTCTCTCCCGGCCCCCTTAAACCCGAACCTCGCGTCTCCAAGGCATCACCATGAACCTGCGCAGGTACATCTTGAGGAGGGCAGTGACTGCCTTCGCCATATTCCTCATCATACTCACGCTGAACTTCATCATATTCCACACGATCCCTGGAGATCCAGTCAGGACGCTCTTTCAGGACCCCAGGCTCACGGCCGACGACCGGGCTCGACTGGAACATCTCTTCGGCCTGGACAAGCCCCTTTTCGAACAGTATCTGATATACATGAAGAACTCCCTCACAGGCGAGCTCGGGAAGTCCTTCACGTACCGAGAACCCGTCGGCGGGTTCGTGATCGAGCGGCTCAAGAACACGGTCATACTCGTCGGCAGCGCCTCCGTGCTCGCCTTGTTCATGGGCGTTGCGATAGGCGTGATCGCCGCTTGGCGTCGGAACACTCCGGTCGACTTCGGCCTCCTGGGCGGATCGCTGTTCCTCTACTCGATGCCCACCTTCTGGCTCGGGATGCTCGCTCTGTTCGCGCTCAGCGGCTACGCCCCCTCAGGGGGAATGTACACTCCCGGGGCAGTCTATGCGAACTCTCTAGACCAGTTCTTCGACCTTCTTCGGCATCTCATCGTCCCTATGACTGTTCTCACGCTCGTCCTGTTCGGACAATACGTGATGCTCCTGCGCTCTTCGCTCATCGACGTCCTCCAAGAGGACTTCATAGTCACGGCTAAGGCGAAGGGGCTCAGAGACAGGGCGGTCCTCAGGGGTCATGCGGTGCCCAATGCGATGCTTCCTTTGGTCACAATCACGGCAATAAACATGAGCTTCATCGTGGGAGGAGCGATCCAGACTGAGACGGTGTTCTCCTGGCCAGGCATCGGACGGCTCATGTACGATGCGCTCATCACGCGGGACTATCCGATCCTCCAGGGCACGTTCCTGATTGTCACCGCTGTCGCCCTCGTCGCGAACCTCATCGCCGATGTCGCGTACGCGTATCTTGACCCGAGGGTGAAGGTGGAATGAACCGAACGGGGACGGCCGCAGCAGACTCCGGCAGCAATCCGATGGCCAGGCGGGTCGAGAGACTCAGGAGACTGCGGGTCCGCGCGGCGAAGACGCTCAGGCTTCTCACCCGCAGCAGGATGGGCTTGGTGGGACTGGCGATACTGCTCATCTTCCTTGTCATCGCTGTCGCAGTGCCATTCGTGCTGAGGTTCGACCCGAACGACTTCACGATGAACAGGTTCGCCCCGCCAAGCGCATCTCACTGGCTGGGGACGGACGATGTCGGCAGGGACGTGTTCGCTGAGCTTCTTTACGGGGCGCGAGTGTCTCTCCTCGTCGGGGTGACGGCAAGCGCCATCTCCGTGGCGATCGGCGGGGTCATCGGTGTGCTGGCAGGATACTTCGGCAGGTGGATCGGGGAGGGACTGATGCGCTTCACTGACATCTTCCTGGTCATCCCCCAGCTGCCGTTCATGCTCCTGATAGCGGCATTGGCCGGGCCGAGCATGTTCAACATCATCGTGGTGATCGGGGCCCTCTCGTGGCCGAGCACTTCGAGAATCGTGCGTTCGCAGGTCATGACGGTCAGGGAGAGGATCTTCATCGAACGAGCGCGCGCGATAGGTGCGGGGGACGGCCACATCATCAGGAAGCACATCCTGCCGAATGTGATACCACTCATGTTCGCGAACACCATCCTGATCATCGCCGTGGCGATCCTCACGGAGAGCACGCTTGCCTTCCTGGGCCTCGGAGACCCCCTGGTCATCAGCTGGGGGTCGATGCTGCACTACGCCTTCGTGAGCCTTGCGATGTCGAACGGCGCGTGGTGGTACTTCGTCCCGCCAGGAGTCTGCATAGCGCTCGTAGTGCTGGGATTCACTTTCCTCGGATATGCGATGGACGAGATACTTAATCCGAAGCTCAGGAGAAGGTAGCCGGGCAGCTGAGGCCCAGAGGCCGCTCCGTGACTGACAGGCCCAGAGAACTATTCAGAAAGGATTATTTAATGAGGGCGACAGTATTGTGCTAGCCAACCCCCCAATCCCCGGAGCAGTGCGAGCATGAAGAAGTCTTGGGCCGTCAGGAAGAACGTCGAGGGCGTGTCACCAATCATCGGGACGATACTCATGGTCACGATCACGGTAGTGCTCGTCGCAGTGCTCCTGGTCATGGTCCAGGGGTTCGGAGGCAACAATGCGACTCCAGGGCTGCTGGTGCTCTCGAAGAGCACCGTCCAGTACGGGTACAGGATCTACCTGACGGACCCGACATCCAGCGTGTCCTGGGGAGACGTGATGGTCCAGCTGAGCAATGCCAACGGGGCCGTCGCGTGGACCAACCTCACCACGGAGGACCTCACGAGCACCGTCCATCCGACCACCTGGGGGTACGGCTCCGGGATGGCCCTGGACAACCTTCACGTGTTCTTGAACATCACCGACATTGCCGGGAACGGACGCATCAACCAGGGAGACTTCCTGACCTTCACGACATACCCTGCCCCGACGTTCGACCCGAGCGGGACATACACCGTCACGCTGGTAGACACGCTCACTGGCGGCGCCCTCCTGAGCACCAACCTGATGAGGTGACCGGGGGCCGACCGGGCATCACGCCTTTTTCAGGACGGCCCGGATCGTCTCGCGCTTCCCGGAGCGGGCGCCCAGCGACATCCTCCGCTCGGACCTGTTCTCGCTGACTGGCTCAAGCTCGCGGAAGATCTTCCGAATCTCCCCCTCTTGGAAGAAGTGGGTCACGATCCCGTTGCCGCGAAGGTAGGTCCTCTGCTCCAAAGCCGACCCCTCGCCGCATCTCAGGTCCCCCGTCCCGAAGCCTTCGACGAGTATGAGGCCCCCGGGCCTGAGGACCCGGGTCAACTCCTCCGCCGCGACGGTCCGTTCCTGGCGGAGCATGTGGGATATCGCGTGCACGCACGAGATAGCATCGAACTTTTCGGAGTCAAACGGCAATGATTTAAGCTCGCACTCTACCAGATTCACATCTGCGAGCCCGGGCCTCTGCGACCTCAGGGATCGCAGCGCCTCCCTCGAGAAATCGGAGCCTATGACCTCGCATCTCCGGGCCATCAGCTCCGTGGTCTTGCCGTCTCCGCATCCGGCGTCCAACGCCAGCATCTCCCTCCTAAGGTACGGCTCGAGAGGATGTATGTCGCCGGAACCGCCGTAGAGGAGTCCGTGTTTCTCGTAGAGCTTCTGCCACGCCTCTTTGGAACCTTGTGCCATCTATCCCACCAGGTGCACGAAGCAGCGACGGACCGTATGCATTGAAATAGTACAATAAATCTAACTCGGCTGAACAGCACAGGGAAGATTGGTAAGATGGACTTCGGACCGCTGGTCAAAGACGAACGGATAATGAGGGCGATCAAGGACCTCGAGTGGGACGAACCCACGCCGGTCCAGGAGAAGGTCATTCCCATGGCGACGGCCGGGGCGGACCTTATGGCGCAGGCGCAGACGGGCACGGGCAAGACAGGCGCATTCGCGATCCCGATCATTGGCAGGCTGGAGAGCAACAAGAGGATCCAATGTCTGGTGCTCACGCCGACGCGCGAGCTCGCGATGCAAGTGGCGGATGATTTCGCCTCCCTCGCCAAGTACACGCAGCTCAGGGATGTGCCCATCTACGGGGGCCAGTCGATCAATATCCAGACGGACAAGATCCGCAAGGGTGTCGAGATAGTCGTCGGGACCCCGGGGAGGCTCATGGACCTGATGAGGCGCGGGGAGTTGTCGTTCGACGAGGTCAGGGTGCTCGTGCTGGACGAGGCGGACAGGATGCTCGACATGGGGTTCATCGACGACATCGAATGGATCCTCCAGCAGGTCCCGAAGAACAGGCAGACGATGCTGTTCTCG
>JAJYIS010000007.1 GCA_021789945.1 Thermoplasmata archaeon
CTCTGGCGGGCCGCAAGCTCCCATCAAGGCCGAGCGGCGGGCACCATTTGCCGAAGTGGGTCCGCCGGTCGTTGTCTTCAGCGTGACCCCGCATGGCATAGGAGATGCCCTCCCGATTGCGATGAGCGTGGCACAGCAGTCAGGATCGAAGATCGTGGTGGCATCGGACGTGGAGCTTCGAGAGTATGAGAGGGAGAGCCTTGCCTCGGCGGGGATTCCCTCGGAATACATCCGACTCGAAGCCGTGGAGTCCTTAAGGGGGATGAGGTCGGTCGCTCGCGGTATCAAGAGCTATGTGGACGGAGTCGGGGCGGAGATGGTAGTCATCCCTGTTAGACGCAGCATGTTCGCTAACCGTCGCACCAGGAAGAGGGCCGCTTGGATCTCCGAGTTCTCTGGAAAGCGCGTGGTACTCGTGTCGGGGCCTCGGCAAGAGCCTGGCAGGCTCGTGCCGGTCAGGAGGATATTGATTCCGGTTCTAGACGAGTTCCATCCCGAGGTGTTCGCTCTCGCAGGGACGCTCACGTCGTCATCGAAGGTTCCGGATGTGGATATCGTCGCGGCCAAGGTGATCAAGATGCCACCGAGTATACCGCTGTACTCCACCTACAGGCCGGAATCGCTCGTGGACACCGAACGGGAGATGTCGTTCCTCAGGTCGGTCAGTGGTCTGCCGATGCTCAAACGTCTCAGTGCGAGGGTCCTGTTGGTCAGAGACATTAGCAGGGACGTTGTCGAGTTCGCAGAACAGAGGCGGGTGGACATGATTCTCTTCAGAGGAGACTGGAGCACGATTCGCACCGGATTCTTGAACGAGAAGGAGAGGAGGATTGCATACGGCGCTCCCGGCCAAGTCATGGTGCTACTTCCGCCAGCGGACAAGTCCTGATGCGGCCAACCATGTTCGGTCTGCAGAGGCTCAGGGAGACATGCCTGCCATCGCAGCCGATTCACTGGCTTGTTCCAGCTGACTCATTGCCCGCTGTCCTCCTGGCTTGAGAACCGAGACTGGCATGCCTCTCATTTCGCCATTGCTGGATGTCCGTTCTCAGTTGACGAGTCAGCAGGCAGCGCGCTCCGCATGATCGCTCAGGATTCTTCAAGAGCAGTCTGTTGCCTCATCGCCTCTCTTAGCTTCTGCTCGGCTTTCCTCAGGTCCTCTGGGTTGTTCAGATTCCAGAAGCTCTCAAGTTCGGGATCGATGCCCCTGAGCTCCTTCTCCTCCATGATCACAAGGTCGAGTCCTGCAAATGCTTCGACCGGCTTCCGCTTTCCCTGACCGGCAGCCTTCTTGAATGCTTCGATGGCTGCCGTTCGTCTGAAGGCACCGTGCAGCGGCTCATACAGGCCGCGAACGACCGGCACTGCACCATCCCTGCCGGCCGCTCTCACGATCATCGCGTCGCAGAGTTCGCGCTTCAGAAAGGGGGTGTCACAAGGACTGACCAAGACATATTCGCCTCTCGCCGATCTGAGCGCGCATGTCAGGCCTTCGAGAGGTCCGATGCCTTCCTGATCATCCTCCACGACCTCGAAACCGATCTCGCTGAACTCATCGTAATCGGCCGAACTCCCCTTCGCCACGGATATGACGATCTCGTCGACGAGATCGAGCATGGCGTCGATCACATAGGAGATCATCGGATCGCCGTTGAGGTACATGAGCGCCTTGTTTTGGCCCATCCTCGAGCTCTTCCCGCCTGCAAGAATCACTCCGGTAAGCATCCGGTCGACCCAATCGAGTCATTCCTAATCAAGCTATCTTCAATTTAGGGTCAGAGCATGCCAGACAACCAAAAGTGTTATTAGCGGCCGAAGGCTTCGCACGAGTTGGAGCCTCGGAATGGCAAAGATAACGGCTGCCCAAGGCGCAGGCGGCGAGCGGATGCAGGAGTTCATCCGCGAGTTCGTGCTGAAGGAGCTGGACCACGACTTCGGCGAGATCCCGTTGGCCGCGCTCGACGACGCTGCCATAATCGATGGCATCGCATTCACGACAGATTCATACACTGTCAAGCCGCTCTTCTTCCCGGGCGGGGACATTGGGACCCTCGCGGTCTCGGGCACAGTGAACGACCTCTCTGTCATGGGTGCAAGACCCTTGGCGCTCTCATGCGCCATGATCATCCAGGAGGGGTTCTCAGCCGAGGACCTCCACAAGATAATGAAGAGCTTGAGTTCCACAGCGAAGAAGGCAGGCGTGAGGATCGTCACTGGCGATACGAAGGTCGTCGAGAAAGGCGCGGCTGACGGACTGTTCATCACCACGAGCGGAATCGGCAAACGGTCCGAACACCTGGATCACAACATAAAGTCTGTCAGGGAGAATCGGAGATTTGAATGGAACTGGCCCAACGATTCCGCTGTCGGCCCCGGCGACAAGATACTCATCTCAGGGACCATCGGAAACCACGGCGTCGCGTTGCTGTCTTTCAGGGAGGGGTACGGGTTCGAGACCTCGATCAAGAGCGATGCTGCTCCGCTCAACAGCCTCATCGCCGAGGGCCTGAAGGTCGGAGGAATAACCGCCATGAAGGATCCGACCAGGGGCGGCGTGGCGAACCTGCTGAACGAGTGGGCAGACAAGTCCAAGGTGGGAATCAAGGTCCGCGAGGAGGACCTGCCGTTCGACGATGCCGTCATATCTGCCTGCGAGATGCTGGGGATCGATCCCCTCGAGGTGGGGAACGAGGGCAAGGTCGTGATCGCGGTCGTGCCTGAGCTGGCTGAGAGCGTCCTAAAGGCGATCTCGAAGAGCCCCGAAGGAAGGAAGGCCCGGATCATCGGCGAGGCGAGCAGTGACATCAGAGGCGTGATGATGGAAACCCACACAGGGGGCAAGAGGGTGGTCGAGCCGCCCGTTGGAGACCCGGTCCCCAGGATATGCTGAGCAGTCTACTTCATGGGCTGTCTGATAACGGTCTTCAGCTTCTCCGGCTTCGACCTGCTCGGATCGCTCAGGTAGATCTCATGATGCTTCCCTCTTAGGGCGTGCCCGCTGTCGGCTATGTACTTGTGGAGCTTCTCGATGTTTGGCCTCTCCGCGCTGTACGGGCCGATGTGCATGATCTGGGCCGAGATCCCTTCGTCGAACTCCTCGAATCTCACTTTGTCGAGGTCCGGGACCTCCTTCTTCTTCCGGACGATCTCCTCCCTCGCCTTCGAGACCAAGTCCTTGGTGACATGATCGGGCTGCGCGATCATCGCGGTCCAGTTCCAGGTTTCCTTCCCCGCCGTCAGGAAGTTGACGCCTTCGTCCGTCCACCACAGCGCCTCGAGTGGCATGACTATGTGCTCGACCTTCGTCGTGCCCAGCTTGATCATGAACTTCATGGTGTAGCTCAGCGAGTAGAGAGCGCCAATGGCGTCCTGAAAGTCCTTGGACTTGTTGGGGTCGCCTCTTCCATCGACCATCAGGAAGTTCATCTTCGGGACTCCCACCGTCGTCGGTTCATTCGATGAGGGGAAGTACAGGGCCTGCAGATCCTTGCTGAGATCTTTCTTCGCCATTTCACTCACCTCGATGTCTCTCGCCCTGAATCGGCCTACGTGCGCTTAATCTCATCCTCCACCTTCCTCACGATCTCCGGCAGCGCTGCCTCGACCCTCGCGGTCAGCCGCTCATTGACGTCGACGAGGTCTTCGGCCTCCACCGCGAAGAATATGACCTCCTTAGGCATCCTCTCAGGCACGATCCTTCGGCCAAGAGCTAGCGCGGTCGCAATGTTGATCCCATGAGGTGAGGATCCGTGGACTGCGCGCTCGAAATCCTTCTCGGCGAGGACGCGAGTCTCCCCGGGCGTCCCTCCCTTCGTCTGGATCGCATCGATGATGATTACCTTGTCATAGCCGAGGACGAGGTCGAGCAGCTCCAGGCCGCTGGCTGCCAACTCTTCGACATCCACTCCGGGCAAGCGCATCTCCTTGAGGAGTCTCGCGGCGTGGATTCCGACGCCGTCATCCGAAAGGATTGGGTTGCCCACGCCGAGGACTAGTGTTCTCACAAGTAGCAGAAAGTCGTGCTCCGTAATAATCCTGACTGGTTGTCGGTTCGGCTCAATCCTCTTATACGCGCGTGAGTGTGATGAGTTCACTGGTCGGTGACCACTAGCTTCGGTCGGTCCGGTCATTCAGGCTGGTTTGTCATCGGAGGCGCCATGAGGAAGGAGCCTGACTCCGTTAGAGAACCAATGCCCGCCGTGTTCGTGGGCCACGGAAACCCGATGAACGCGCTGGCCACGAACTCCTACACCGAGGGCTGGCGGTCAATCGGCGCCTCGATGCCCCGACCCAAGGGCATCGTGTGCGTGTCCGCTCACTGGTACATCGATGACACGAAGGTGACAGCGATGCCCAGTCCCAAGACCATTCATGATTTCGGAGGATTCCCGAGGGAGCTGTACGAGGTGCGGTATCCTGCGCCTGGGGATCCGGCTTTGGCGGAGAGAGTCTCCAGGCTTCTGAAGCCGACATCGGTCGGTCTCGACGACTCTTGGGGCCTGGACCACGGGACCTGGTCGGTCCTGGTTCACATGTTCCCGAAGGCGGACATCCCCGTGGTCCAGCTCAGCGTCGACGCGACAAGGCCCCCATCGTTCCACCACGACCTCGGCAGACGCTTGGCCCCTCTTCGCGACGATGGAATCTTCGTCCTTGGGAGCGGCAACATCGTCCACAACCTCCAGGCATACACTTGGGGGAACAGCAGGACGAAGGCATACGATTGGGCGGTCGAGTTCGAGGATGAGGCGAGATCCCTGATTTCCAGCCGCAATTTCGCGAAGCTCGTCCAATACGAGAACCTCGGGGAGCCAGCCGTGCTGTCTGCGCCGACCCCCGACCACTACCTGCCTCTTCTGTACATCTTGCCTCTCTCGCGGCCCTCCGACGCCATCAGCTTTCCGGTCGAGGGATTCGACGGTGGCTCCCTTTCGATGTTGGCAGTGGAGTTCGGGCGATCATGACATGCCCTTGTTGATGGTGCCTCCGCGGACTGGACCATGATGCACAGAAATCGAGGAGGGGGATCCCCCTCCGGAAATGAATTCTCTAGAAGTTTCTCTGTGTCGAAAGCACGGAGCCGTTCTTGTCCTTGACCACGACCTCGAGCGCCGGCCCGCAGTTCAGGGAGTGCGTCCCGCACGAGTTGCACGGGTCGTAGCACCTGAAAGCCATCTCCACCTTGTTCAGCAGCCCGGGCGAGACCATCCCGTCCTTGATCAGGGCCTTCGCCGCCTGCCTCACGCTCGTGTTGATCGCGGCGTAGTTGTTCGTCGTGGCGACGATCATGTTGATCTTGGTAGTGAGGCCGTTCTTGTCGGCGGCGTAGTGGTGTATCAGGGTGCCTCTGGGCGCCTCGACTATGCCCACGCCCTCCTTGGGCTCGTTGAACTTCCCGCGGATGTCAGGACTGGTGATGCTCTTGTCGCTCGCGAGCTCGAGCATGTGCTCCGTCGCGTACTGGAGCTCTATGACTCTGGCCCAGTGGTATGCGAGCGTGTGGTGCGCCGGTCCCTTGACCCCGAGGTCAGACATGGTCTTCCTGAATATCTCGTACTCCTTCTGTGCGAGGGGCGTCGTGTAGCCGGTGCATACGTTGATCCTGCCCAGCGGGCCGACCCTGTATATGCCGCTCTGCGGGCCAGTGACGAAGCCCTTCCATCCGACCTTCTTCAGGTAGGGCATCTTCATGTAGGTCCACGGCTCGACATGCTCCGCGATGACGTCGAGGTACTCGCTCGGCCTGAACCTCTCGATCTGCTTGCCGGTCTGGTCGACCACCCTTATGTCGCCGTCGTAGAAGTTCGTCTTGTTGTTCTTGTCGACCATGCCCATGTAGTAGCTCTCCATGTAGAACGCGTCTGTGTTGAGCACGATGCCCATGTAGTCCTTGTTCGCGAGCACGATGTCCTTGAACAGCTTCACGGTGAACTTGCCGAACTCGACGCACGACTTCGCCATGGTCTCCATCTGGACGCGCTCCTCCTCGCTGATCTGCTTGGAGACGCCTCCGGGCAGGCCGAACACAGGGTGCGTGGCCCTGCCGCCGACAATCTCCTGCACCTTCTGGCCGTACGACCTGTGCTTGATGACCTCGGCGCCGATCGGCACGCCGACCGCGTCGACCACGCCCAGCACGTTTCTCTTGCTCGCCGGGGCGGATGGCCCTAGCACGAAGTCCGGCGCCGCGAGCGCGTAGAAGTGCGCTATGTGGCTATGGGTATACTGACCCATGTAGAACAATTCCCTCAGCTTCTTCGCGGTGGGGGTCGGCTCAGCGCTGAACACCGCGTCCAGCGTCTTGGTGCTCGCGAGGTGGTGTGCTGCCGGGCAGACACCGCAGAGCCTGTTGGTCAGGACTGGGAGCTCCATGACATGCCTGCCGATGCAGAACCTCTCGAACCCTCTCAGCTCGGGTATCTGCAGGTAGGCGTTCTCGACGTTCCCAGCATCGTTCAGGAATATCTCGATCTTGCCATGGCCCTCGAGCCTGGTGATCGGGTCGATCGTGATCTTGTGCTCGTGGGTCTTCACGGGAGTATCGTTGATTATTGGTCCGGCCATCTAGCTCACCTTCCTCTTGCCCCGCTCGGTCACAGTCCGCCTCAAGGGGGACTTCGGGAGCGAGAACGCGTAGAAGGTCCCCAGCGGGTCCTTCACCTGCGTCATCAGCGTCATGATTTGCTCCTCGCTCATCTTCGATTCCGAGTCCGTTATGTTCAGCAGGGACGACAGCGCGCTCAGCATGCTCGAGCCCTGGTCCGTGACTCCCCTGGTCGGGCCCATGCAGCCCCTGCATGGCATCTGGGCGTTCGGACACATCGCGCCGCATCCGGCCCTCGTCGCCGGCCCGATGCATATTATGCCCTGGTCGAGGAGGCACTTCTTCGGGTCTGGCGTTATCTCGTACGCCTGGTAGATCTTCTCGATCCTCCTGCCCTTCTCGACCCGTTCCCGCTTGCACTCGTCGCAGAGCGTCTTGTCGCTCGCGATGACCGCACCCTTCGGCGGGAGCGGCGTGCCCTTGGTCACATAGTTCGCGACGGCGTCGACCGCCATCGCGATCAGGTTCACCGTCGGCGGGCAGCCAGGCATGAAGTAGTCGACATCCACCACCTGGTCGAGCGTCTTGACGGTGTCCCAGAATTCCGGGAGTTCCAGTTCGCCCTCCTTGACCTTCAGGTGCGCCTGAGGCGTCACGAACTCGGGATTGTCTGTCGATTGCGTCTTCTTGTACACGGTCTCGAATATTTCCTTCTTGTTCGTTACATTCGCAAGCCCGGGCGTCCCGCCGTAGCACGCGCACGAGCCGAACGCTATCATCACGACGGATTTCTGCCTGAGCAATTTCGCGATGTGCTCGTTCTCCGAGTTCCTTATGGCCCCGTTGTAGAACGAGACGGTGATCGATTTGTCCGGCATGCTCTCGATGTCTTTGAGCTTGCCGTCGAACCCGATCGGCCAGAACACGACATCCGCGATCGCATGGACGTCGAGTATCTTCGCGTCTATGTCCAGGAGCGCGACATCGCACCCTCCGCATCCCGCTCCCCAGTACTGTGCGATCTTTATCTTTTCAGCCATCTCACACGCCCCCCTTGTACGGTGTGGGCCCCATCTCCTTGACCGTGTTCGTGAACTCGATTATGGTCTTCTGGAACTTCTCCCCCTCGCCCGCCGAGACCCACTCGAGCCTCAGCCTGTCAGGGTCGAACCCGAACTGCTGGATGAGCATCTTCATGAGCGCCATCCTCCTGCGGGTCCTGTAGTTCCCTCCGATGTAGTGGCAGTCCGCCGGGTGGCAGCCCGCGACGAGCACACCGTCGGCTCCCTTCTCAAACGCTCTTATTACGAACTCAGGGTCGACTCTCGCGGAGCACATGACCCTGATCGTCCTGAAGTACGGGGGCATCTGGAGCCTGCTGACTCCCGCCAGGTCCGCGCCCGCGTACGAGCACCAGTTGCAGCAGAAGACGAGTATCTTCGGCTCGAAGTGCTCGCTCCCGCCGTCTCCTCCGTGTGAGCCTGCATGAACCGCCTCTGAGTTCATTCCTTCACCTCCTGCTTCGGCTTGTCGCCCTCAAGCGCGGCGTCGATCATCGCGTAGATCTGCGTGTCCTTGTAGCCTTTCTGCGTCAGCGCGCCAGCGGGGCACGTGCCCACGCATGCGCCGCAGCCCTTGCACAGGCCGACATTGACCTCGACGATCTTCTTCTTGGGATCCTTCTTGTCCGCCACGACCTCGAGGGCCTTGTACTCGCAGACCGGGACGCACATCCCGCACCCGTCGCACAGTGTCTCGTCTATGCTCGCGACGATGCCTTCGGCCTCGAGGGTCTTCTTCGAGAGCACGGTCACCGCCCTCGCCGATGCCGCCAGCGCCTGGGCGATGCTCTCGTCAAGGAACTTCGGCCCGTGCGCCAGGCCTGCCAGGTAGATGCCTTCGGTCGCGAAGTCCACCGGCCGGAGCTTCATGTGCGCCTCCAGGAAGAACCCTTCCTTTGTCTGCGGGACCTTGCACATCGGTGCGAGCTTCCCCGCATCCTCCTGGGGCCTCGTGCCCGCCGCGAGGACGAGGTAGTCAGGCTTCATCTCGATGTTCTTGCCCGTGTCCTCGTCCTTCACCGATACCTCCAGCTTCCCGGCCTTCTCCTCGACCTTCGGCTTCTCCTTGTCCTCGAACCTGACGAACTTTACGCCCGCCTGGGAGGCTTCCTTGTAGTACTTCTCCCTGAACCCATAGGTCCTGATGTCACGGTAGAGCACCCAGACCTTTGCGTTCGGGTCCTTCTCCTTGATCTTCTTGGCGGCGCTCATCGTGCCCGTGCAGCACACGCGCGAGCAGTTGGGATGCTTGTCCTCCCTCGAGCCGACACACTGGATGAACACGTACTCGTTGCCCTTCGCCTCGCCCTTCGAGAGCTTGTCCTTGAACTCGAGCAGGGTCATGACGTTCTTGTTCTTCCCGTACAGGTACTCACCGACCGGCTTGTACTCCTCGCCCCCGATCGCGAGTATCACGGCGCCGTGCTCCATCTGCTCCCCGCTCTCGAGCGTGGTTTTGAAGTTCCCGACGTAGCCGTCTATGTTCTTGATCTTCGCGTTCATGTAGACCGTGATGTTCGGGTTGCTCGTGACCTGCTTGTCCAGCTGCTTCACGAACGCCACGGGGTCGTCCCCGGACGGCAGGAAGTGCAGCTTCAGGGCGTTCCCGCCGAGCTGCTTCTCGCGCTCGACCAGGTGGACCTTGAAGCCCTGCTTCGCGAGCTCGAGCGCCGCGGTCATGCCTGACACCCCGCCCCCGACCACGAGGGCCGACTGGTTGACGTTCAGCGTGAGGCTCTCGAGCGGCTCCAGGAGCCTGGACTTCGCGACCGCCATCCTGACCAGGTCCTTGGCCTTCTTGGTCGCGGCCTTCGGCTCGTGCATGTGTATCCAGGAGCACTGGTCCCTGATGTTCGCCATCTCGAACAGGTAGGCGTTCAGGCCGGCTTCCCGGATGGTGTTCTGGAAGAGCGGCTCGTGGGTCCTGGGCGTGCAGCTCGCGACGACCACCCTGTTCAGCTTGTGCTCCTTTATCTTCTCCTTGATCTTCTCCTGGGTATCCTGGGAGCAAGTGTACAGGTTCTGCTCTGAGACGACCACGTTCGGCAGGGACTTGGCGTACTCCATGACCTCGGGGACGTTCACCACTCCGCCGATGTTTATGCCGCAATGGCATACGAAGACGCCTATCCTCGGCTCCTGCCCCTCGACGTTCGTCTCCTTCGGGTACTCCTTCTTCGTCACGAGGGTGTTCCTCGCAGTGGCGACCTCGGTCCCCGCCTTCGCGGCGGCCCCCGACGCCTCGGCGACGGTCATCGGGATGTCCTTGGGCGCGGAGAACGCCCCGCTCACGAATACCCCCGGCCGGGAGGTCTCGACGGGCGTGAACACGCCTGTCTGAGCGAACCCGTCCTCGTTCAGCTTGAACTTCATGATCCTGCTCAGGTTCTCGTTGTCCGCGGGCGGCCTCAGCCCGACCGCGAGCACGACCATGTTGAACTCCTCCTCCTTTGGCTCGCCGTTCTCGACGAACCTGATCTTGAGGTTGTTCGTCCTCGGGTCCTCGCTCACCGCTGCGACCCTGGACCTCACGTACCTGATGCCGTACTCGTTCTGGGCGCGGTTGTAGTACTCGTCGAACTCCTTGCCGAACGCGCGCATGTCCATGTAGAATATCGAGGGCTTGATGTTCCCCCCGTGCTCCTTCGCGATGATGGCCTCCTTGGTCGAGTACATGCAGCACACGCTCGAGCAGTACTCGTTCCCGCAGTGCTCGTCCCTCGAGCCCACGCACTGGATGAACGCGACCTTCTCGGGTATGTCACCATCGGAGGGCCTCAGCACGGTCCCCATGTACGGGCCCGTGGCGGACAGTATCCTCTCGAACTCGATGCTCGTGACGACGTTCTTGTAGACGCCGTAGCCGTACTCCGTCTTGAGGCGGGCGTTGAACTCGTCGAAGCCGGGCGACACTATGATCGACCCGACCTTGATCTCAAGGACCTTCTCCTTCTGGTCGTAGTCCACCGCCTTGGCCTTGCACTCCTCGGAGCAGATTCCGCACCCGATGCACCTGTCGGGGTCTATCGAGTACACGAGCGGCACCGCCTGCGGGTAGCGGACGTATATGGCCTTGCGCACCTTCGTGTTCTCGTCGTACTCGTTCGTGGTCTCGATGGGGCACTTCTGGGCGCAGCTCCCGCAGCCAGTGCACTTCGTCGGGTCCACCCTGAAGGCCTTCTGCTTCACCGTGACGCTGAAGTTGCCCGCCTGGCCGTCGACTATCGCGACCTCGGCGTTCGTGATCAGGTCGATGTTGTGATGCCTGCCCGTCGCGACTAGCTTCGGGGCCATTATGCACATCGCGCAGTCGTTGGTCGGGAACGTCTTGTCGAGCTGCGCCATCGTCCCGCCGATGCTCGGCTGCTTCTCGACCAGGTATACCTTGTACCCGGAGTCGGCCAGGTCTAGCGCGGACTGCATACCCGAGATGCCCCCGCCGACGACCATGACCGCCCCGATCTTGTCAGATGCCATCACTGCTCACCTCCGATCTCGATCGTCCTGTATGTTGGAGTGAACCCCTCCGGATGCTCCATGCTGATCAGGTTCTTCTGCCTCAGCACCACGATGTGCCTGAGGACCTTGTCCGTCGGGACCTCCATGATGCTCCCGAGCTCCTTGACCGACCTGGACTTCCCCTTCGCGAGCACGAGTATCAGGCTCCTCTCGAACTCGTCCATCGTAGCTACGTCGATCAGCTTCTCGAGCTCGGCCTTGTCCAGAGTATTCTTGTACACGTTGCCCTTCGTCTCGAGGTTGTACTCCTTGCCGACGAGCGCCCTGAGCCTGAATGTCACCGACGCATCGTCGGCGGCCATGACCTTCGCCTTCGCCGCCTCCTGCTTCTTGACCGCGCTCGGCCCGAGCTTCCTGACATGGTCCGTGAACTCGGTGACGACCTTGCTGAACTTCTCTCCCTCGGACGCCGAGACCCACTCGAGCCTAAGCCTGCTCGGGTCCACGCCCGCGTCCTCGAGCAGCTTCTTCATCAGTCGCACGCGCTTCTCCGTGTAGAAGTTGCCGGATATGTAGTGGCAGTCGCCTATGTGGCACCCGCCCAGCAGTATGCCGTCCGCGCCCGCCTTGAACAGGTCGAGCACGATGTGCGGGCTGATCCTGGTCGAGCACATCACCCTCACGGTGCGTATGTTGGTCGGGTACTGGTACCTGCTCACGCCGCACAGGTCAGCGCCGGCGTACGAGCACCAGTTGCACAGGAACCCGACGATCTTCGGCTCCCATGACCCGGCCTTCTCGTCATGCTTCGCCTCGGATATCGCGTGCTGCGCTTCAGCCATCTCTCACACCTCCTCGAGTGCCGCCCTGGACTCTGCCAGGAGCTGGGCGTCCGTGTAGTTGGTCATCGTGATCGCTCCCTCGGGGCAGGTCGCGCCGCAGCAGCCGCAGCCCTTGCACGCCGCGACTATCACCTCGGCGTAGCCCTTTTCGTTCTTCCTGAGCGCGCCGTACGGGCACACCTGTATGCAGGTCCCGCAGCCGGAGCACTTGGTCTCGTCCACGACCGAGGTGAGCGCCTCAGCCTGGACGTACCCCTTGGCCATCGGTATCGCGGCCCTCGAGGCTGCCGCCGATGCCTGCGTGGCGCATTCCGTGATGTCCGCCGGACCCCTGCAGGTGCCGCAGACATAGATGCCGTCGGTCGCGAAATCGACCGGCCTGAGCTTGACGTGCGCCTCGAGGAAGAACCCTTCCTGGCCGAGCGGCACCTTTAGCATCTGCGAGAGCTCGCCCGCATCCGGCTGGCCGACGAGCGGCGTCGACAGCACGACCATGTCCACCGGCATGGTCCTCTCGAGCTTCAGGGTCTCGTGGAAGTACGCGATCATCAGCTGGTTGCCTTCCATGTAGACCTTCGGCAGGTGGTCGGTCGTGTATCTCACGAACTTCACGCGCTTCTCCCTGGCCTTGTTGTAGGTGAGTTCGTGTTCGACGCCGTACGCCATGACGTCTCTGTTGAACACGGTGACCTCGATCTTCTCAGAGGGCCCGAGCTTGACCTCCTCGGCCTCGCCCTCCTCACCCCTCTCCCTGCCGCGCCTCCTGCGCCTGCGCTCCATGATCTCGTCGGTCGCCTTCGTCTCGACGGGTATCTTCTCGACGACCGTGCCCGACTTCTCCATCAGGCCGAGCATGTTCTCGTAGTTGTCCACGATGTTGATGGCGTTCTTGATCGCCACGTTGCAGCATATGCGCGAGCAGTAGGACTTGACCTGGCCCCTCGACCCGACGCACTGTATGAAAGCGACGTTCTTGAGCTTCGGGAGGGTCTTCTTCTTGCAGAGTATCTCGAACTCGGTCAGCGTCACGACGTTCGGGTACTGGTTGTAGCCGTACAGCCCCTCGGGGACGAACTCGAGCGCGCCCGTGGCTATGACTATGGTGCCGACCTTGGCCTTCAGGTCCTCGGCGCCCTTCGTGCCGATGACGACCTCGTAGTTCCCGATGAACCCCTCGACGCCCTTGAGCTGCGAGTTCAGGTGCAGATGGATGTTCTTGTGCGCCTTGACCTTCTCGATCAGGGGCTTGATGGTCTCACTCGCGCTCTTCTCAGTGACATAGAGGTTGTTGAGGTTCCTGATGAACCCGCCCAGCTCTCCGTCCCTCTCCACAAGGTGTACGGGGAAGCCCATGTCGGCCATCGAGAGTGCGGCGGTCATTCCCGACACCCCGCCTCCGACCACTACGCTGGCCGGGGTGACCTCGACCTTCGCTTCCTCCTGCGGCTCGAGCAGGCGCGCCCTCGCGACCCCCATCCTGATGAGGTCCTTGGCCTTCTTCGACGCCTTGTCCTTCTCCTTCATGTGCACCCAGGAGCAGTGCTCCCGGATGTTGACGAATGTGAACATGTACTTGTTCAGGCCGGCGGACTCGCAGGTCGCCTGGAAGAGCGGCGCGTGCGTCCTCGGGGTGCAGCTGGCGACTATGACCCTGTTCAGGTCGTGCTTCCTTATGCCCTCCCTGATGCTCGCGAGGCCGTCCTCGGCGCATGTGTACAGGTTGTCGGTCGAGTAGACCACGTCCGGGAGCGTCTTCGCGTACTCCGCGACGCTCGGGACGTCCACGAACCCGCCTATGTTCGACCCGCAGTGGCACACGAACACCCCGATCCTGGGCTTCTCGTTCGCCGCAGCCTTCTTCTCGGCCATGTCGATCACACCCCCGCCTGGACGAGCGTCTCGACGGCCTTCGCCGCCGCGCTCGAACCCTGGGCGACCGACTCCGGTATGTCCGCCGGACCGCCACAATATCCTGCCAGGTACACTCCCGGGACGACGGTCCTTCCGTTCTCGAGTATCCTGTCCGTGGATTCGAGGAAGCCGAACTGGTCGAGCTTCAGGCCGAGTATCTTCGCGAGCTCGATCGTGTCCTTCCTCGGGATCAGAGTCGACGCGAGCACGACCATGTCGAACTCCTCTGACTGCTGCCTCCCGCCGACATCGTAGACGACTATCGGGTTGTGGTTCTCCGGGTTCTCTTGGACGGTCGCATCTGAGTTGACGTATCTGACGGCGTAGTCGCGCTTCGCGCGCTCGACGTACTCCCAAAAGCCCTTCGCGCACGCGCGCATGTCCTTGTAGAACACCGAGGACTCCATGTCGTCATGGTGCTCCCGGGCGAGCATCGCCTCCTTGGTCGAGTGCATGCAGCAGACAGCGCAGCAGTAAGGGTGCCCCACCTGAGGGTTCCTCGAGCCCACGCACTGTATGAAGGCCATCTTCTGGGGCCGCTTCTTGTCCGACCTGCGCTCGATGTGCCCGTGGGTCGGGCCAGCGGCGTTGATCATCCTCTCGTACTCCATCGCCGTGAAGACGTTCGGGTATCTCCCGTAGCCATACTCCGTGGACGTCGTCGGGTCCCAGACGTCGTAGCCCGTAGCGACGATGATCGCCCCGACCTCGACCTCCAGGACCTGGTCCTTCATCTCGTAGTCGATGGCCTCCCTCTTGCAGGCCTTCTTGCAGTTGCCGCACTTGCCCTTGAGCGTCATGAGGCAGTGCTCCTTGTCGATCGTCATGACCCTCGGGACGGACTGCATCATCGGCATGTAGATGGCCTTCCTGACGCCCAGGCCCATCTCGAACTCGCTCGGCACCTTGACCGGACACTTCTCGAGGCACTCGCCGCAGCCTGTGCACTTCGACTCGTCCACATACCGGCTCTTCTTCAGCACCTTGACCTTGAACGCCCCGGCCTTCCCCTCGACGCCCACGACCTCAGCGTACGTGATGACGTTCGTGTTGGGGTGGCTGAAGCAGTCGGCCATCTTCGGCGCCAGTATGCATATGGAACAGTCGTTCGTCGGGAACGTCTTGTCAAGCTGCGCCATCCTCCCGCCTATGCTGGGAGTCTTCTCGACCACGTGCACTATGATCCCCTTGTCGGCCAGGTCGAGCGCCGCCTGTATCCCCGCGATCCCTCCACCAATAACCATCACAGACTTCTCCATTCAAACACCTTCCTGAAATTCGTCCCCTGTGTATCGTTCACTCTGATTCGATAAACCTGGCTAGCGGTTTCCGTAAGCAATTCTTGGTTTTATGGGTTTCGTTTGGTCCCCGCCGAATATCCATCATATTTCTCACCCTTATGTCCAATATCGTTCACCTCGATAGCAGACTTCGAACATCCCTGTCAGCTTTGACCTCTGTGACCTTCACGTTGAAAGGCTTCTTCTTCGCGTCCGTGGCGCCCCTCGCGAACCTCTGGCAGTTCGGGTATGTGCACGGGGAGCACTTCACGTCCTTGCACGACAGTTCGACCAGGAGTATCCTGTCCCTGGTGTCCTTCGGGGTCGTGATTGGCTTCTTGACCTCGAAAGTCTTTGTCATCCTGGTCTCAAAGGGTACCTTCTTGGGCGCTGTCCTCGCGAACCTCTGGCAGTTCGGGTAAGTGCACGGGGAGCACTTCACGTCCTTGCACGACAGCTCCACCAGCAGGTATCTCTCCTCTCCCTTCGGCGTCTTCTCTTCCTGTGCTGTCATTCTATCTTTCTCTCCGGGGTTCATTCGAGAGCGTCTGCGATGACGACGCTCAGGTCCTTGATCGGTATCTCAATCTGCTCCTTGGGCACCTGCGTCTTGTTCTCGAGGGCGCAGCTGAGATGTATGAGGCACTTGTAGCAGCCCGTGACCAGGCATTCCGCGCCGGTCTTCTTCGCCTCGGTGAGCCTCTGCACCTGCATCTTGCGCGATATCTCGTCACAGGTCGCCCACGCGCTCACGCCGCAGCATAGCGCCTTGTCCTTCGTGTTCTCCATCTCCAGTACCTGGGTTCCCTCGATGGCGGCCAGGGCGCTCCTCGGTGGGTCGTAGATCCCCAAGTGCCTCCCGAGCCTGCACGAGTCCTGGAACGTGACCTTCTTCCCGCCCTTCTTGAACCTCAGCTTCCCGTCCTTGATGAGGTCGTCGATCAGCTCCGAGATGTGCACCATCTCGAAGTCGAAGTCCCCCATCAGGTCCTGGTAGTCGAGGTTGAAGGTCCTCAGGCACTCGGGGCAGGAGAACACGACCTTCTTCGCCCCAGAGGCCTTGATCAGCTCGACGTTCTTCTTCATCAGCTTCCTGAGGCTGACATCGTCCCCCGTCCAGTTGAGGTCGTGCCCGCAGCACACCTCGTCGTTGCTGACGACCGGCACGATGCCTCCCCTGTTCATGATCTTCACCGCCGCCTGCGGTATGCTGGAGAGCCCGAGGACCTGCCTCTCCTTGAACACCGAGTCATAATATGTGATGCAGCCAGTGAAGTAGAACACGTCCCCCTTGTCAGCGACCTTCAGCTCTGGCTTGAGCCAGGTCAGCCTATCCTGCTTCAGGCTGCTGTTGGCCTGGATCCTCATGACTGACTGAAGGAGCCCGCCTTGGGAACACGCAGGGACATTCCCGAAGGTTATCGCCTCGTTCCTCATGTCCCTGATGAACCCGGAGTAGTCAACCTTGTACGGGCACATGGAGTTGCACTGCTCGCATGTGGTGCATGTCCAGATGTCCCTGTTGCTCGCGACGTTCTCTACGATGCCCTCGGAGGCCTTGAGCACGACGGTCCTCGGGGCGAAGTTCGGGTTGTACTTCGCCACAGGGCACACTGTGGTGCACTTGCCGCACTCCACGCAGTCGAACGCTCCCGTGTCCTCTATGATCTGGTTCATGCGCTCCTTGATCTTCGAGGGATCGCCCTTCTTGGTCGGGTTCAGCTTCTGGAGCGGGTTCGGCCCGAGGACCCTTATCTGCTCCGTGAAGTCCTTCATCGTGGTCGCGAACTTCTGCCCCTCAGACGCGGAGATCCACTCCAGGCGCATCCTCTTCCGGCCGAGGCCGAGCTTGTCGAGGACCTCCATGGTCATGTTCATCCGCTTCTCGGCCTCCTCGTTCCCAGAGATGTAGTGGCAGTCGCCTATGTGGCAGCCAGCGACGAGCACGCCGTCCGCGCCGAGCTCGAGCGCCCTGAGGACGAAGTACGGCTCGACCCTTCCAGAGCACATTACCCTGATTATCCTCGCGTTTGGAGGATACTGGAACCTCGAGACCCCTGCGAGGTCTGCCCCCGCGTACGAGCACCAGTTGCAGCAGAACGCGACGATGCTCGGCTCGAACCTCTGGTCGGTCATGCCTTCGCCTCCTCCTTCCCCGGCTCCTTCCTGAGCGCCGTCTCGATCATCGTCAGGATGGCGCCGGTCTCGAAGTGCTTGGCGTCGATGGCCCGCGAGCAGCACGCGACGACGCACGACCCGCAGCCCTTGCAGAGCGCCTCGTTTATCTTGGACTTGAAGACCCCGGGGGACACCTCCTGGATGGAGGGCGCGCCGTACTCGCAGACCTCCTCGCACCTCCCGCAGGCGATGCACTTCTCCTGGTCCACGACGCTGACGACCCCCTCGGCCTCTATGAACTCCTTGGACAGGACGGTGCCGACCTTCGACGCCGCAGCCTGTGCCTGCGATATGCTCTCGCCTATCAGCCTCGGGGAGTGCGCCAGGCCGCACAGGAATATCCCGTCGGTCGCGAACTCCACCGGACGCAGCTTCATGTGCGCCTCGAGGAAGAACCCCTCCTTCGTCAGGGGCACCTTGAGAAGCTTGGCGAGGTCCTTGTTGTCCGGGTTCGGATGCACGGCGGCGTTCAGCACCAGGAGGTCCGGCTTGATCTCCACCGCCTCCTCAATGAACTGCTCCTCGACCTGGACGATGAGCTCGTCGCCGTTCGCCGTCACCTGCGGGGGCGACGACGGGTCATATCTGATGAACGTCACTCCGAGCTTCGCGGCCTCGTTGTAGTGCTCTTCTGCGAACCCGTAGGTCCTGATGTCCCTGTAGATGACATAGACGTTCGTCCCAGGATGCTCCTTCTTTATCTTGACCGCGTTCGCCATCGCGGTCGAGCAGCATATCCTGGAGCAGTTCGGGTGCTCGTCGTTCCTGGAGCCCACGCACTGGATGATCGCTACGTTCTTGGCGTCGAACCTGCCGTTCGCGAGCATGCGTCCCAGGTCCGTCTGCCTGATGACCTTCTTGTGCTTCCCGTGGAGGTACTCCGTCGGGTTGTACTCGATCGCCCCGGACGCGACCACGACCGCCCCGTGCTTGATCTTCTCGCCGCTCTTAAGCGTGGACTCGAAGTTGCCTATGTACCCTCGGAGCTCCGAGACCTGGTCCCCAAGGTGGAGCTTGATGTTCTTGTGCTCGGCCATCTGCTTCTTGAGCCTCATGAGCGCATCCTGGGGGTTGACTCCTGTGAGCGTGTGATGGATTTCTCTCAGGTGCCCGCCGAGCTCCTTCTCCTTCTCGACGAGGTGGACCTCGAAGCCGGAATCCGCGATCTCAAGCGCGGCCGACATACCGCTGAGGCCCCCGCCTATGACCAGCGCGGACTTCGTGACCGGGATCCTGGGCTGGGCCAGCGGCTCCATGAGGGCGGCCTTCGCGACGGACATCCTGACCAGGTCCTTCGCCTTCTCGGTGGCCTTCTCGGGCTCGTTCCTGTGGACCCAGGAGCACTGGTCCCTGATGTTGGCCATCTCGAAGAGGTATTTGTTGAGCCCCGCCTCGCGGCACGTGTTCTGGAACAGGGGCTCATGCGTCCTCGGGGTGCAGCTCGCGATTACTATCCTGTTGAGGTCGTGCTTCTCCACCACGTCCCTGATGAGCTTCTGGGCGTCCTCGGAGCATGTGTAGAGATTGTGGTCGGTGTATACGACATTCGGGAGTGTCTTCGCGTAGTCCACGACCTTCTGGACATCGACCACGGAGGCGATGTTGACTCCACAGTGGCACACGAACACCCCTATCCTGGGGGGCTTCCCCTTTACATCCTTCTCCTTGGGGAACTCCTTCTTGCTGACGAGCCTCCCCCTGTCCTTCGCCATCAGCGTGCCGGCCTTCCCTGCGGCCCCGCTCGCCTGCGCGACCGAGTCCGGGATGTCCTTCGGGCCAGAGAACGCCCCGCAAACGAAGATCCCTGGCACCGAAGTCTCCACGGGCGACAGCTCGTCTGTGTCGCAGAAGCCGAACTTGTTCAGCCTAAGGCCCAGGCTCTTCGCGAGCTTCTCGGAAGATGCAGGCGGCCTCGCCCCGGCAGACAGGATGACCATGTCGAAGGTCTCCTCCTTGATCTCCGGGCCTTCGTGGTAGATTAGAATGAGGTTGTGAGTGGCAGGCTCCTCCTGGACCTTTGGGACCCTGTTGTTCCTCGAGACGGTCACGCCGTACTCGGTCTCAGCCCTGTGAAGGTACTCCTCGAACTCCTTCCCGAACGCGCGCGTGTCCATGAAGAAGATGGTCGCCTCGAGCCCCGACACGTGCTCCTGGCCAATGACGGCCTCCTTCAGCGCGGCCATGCAGCAGTACGCCGAGCAGTATGTGTTCCCCGTCTGGGCGTCCCTCGAGCCGATGCACTGGATGAACGCGATCCTCTTCGGGACGACGCCGTCGCTCGCCCTCACGATGTGACCCTGGGTCGGGCCAGAGGCGCTAAGCATCCGCTCGAACTCGATGTTTGTGACGACGTTCGGAAAGACGCCGTGGCCGTACTCGGTCTTCTTGCTGGCGTCGAAGACGTCGTACCCCTGGGCCACGACGATGGATCCTACCTTGAGCTCGGCAATCTCGTCCTGCATCTTGTGGTCGATGGCGTTGCTCGCGCACTTCTTGACGCAGAGGAGGCACTTGCCTGTCTTGAAGTGCAGACAGTGCTCCTTGTCAACGGAGTACTTCAGCGGCACCGCCTGCGGGAACGGGACATAGATGGCCTTGCGCGTGCCCATCCCTACGTCGAAGTCGTTGTCGACCTTGACGGGGCAGACCTCAGCGCAGAGCCCGCACCCGACGCACTTGTCCTCGTGAACGAACCTGGCCTTCTTCCGGACCTTCACGGTGAAGCTGCCGGCCTTTCCGCTGACCTCCTCGACCTCGGCGTTCGTGATCAGCGATATGTTCGGGTTCCTAGCGAGCTCGACCAGCTTGGGGGCGAGTATGCACATCGAGCAGTCGTTGGTGGGGAAGGTCTTGTCCAGCTGGGCCATCCGGCCGCCGATGCTAGTCGTGGTCTCGACCATGTAGACCTTGTACCCAGAATCCGCAAGGTCCAGCGCCGCCTGGGTCCCTGCTGGACCGCCCCCGATGACGAGCGCCGCCCCGACTACCTCGTCCACGGGCAAAGGGTTTCACCTCCCGTGTCATTAGCGAAGAGATCGCAGTGTTCTCTGAGGAGAATACTAGCTTGAGTGTCCTTCTCGGTCGAAGCGGGGGTCATGGTCACCTCCACGGCGCCAATGCTAGGCTTTCCTAGACCGGTCCGAGTGACCCCGCGAGAGGACGCCATCATCCGCCGTCTGGCGCATCCACTCGGCCAATTTCGGTCCTACAATCGTGGTTAAATCAACCGCTACCTAAATACGTTTCGGATGCACCTTTCGAAATGCGGACGGACGTCAGCGATAATCGTCAGAGATTAGTAACATCGTTTAGATTCTCTTGCAGGAACTCCGCACGAAATTCGAAAAACGACTAATCGCGATTCTTCGGAAACCGTCTTTTCCGGCCACCTCGTCGTACGAAGTGCACCCGAAACGCACAAGCGCCACTCTCAGTGCCTAGCCCGCGTGCGGGGCCCATGGAAATTCGCGGCCATATCTCTTCCGAATGTCAGGCAAGAATGCGGATCCCTAGAGCGCCTTCTTTCCCCGCTGGTACCTGTATGATATGTAGCAGTTCCCTTCTCTGGAGACCATGCACGGGCCGACCGGGGTCGACGGAGTGCATCTCTTCCCGAAGAGCGGGCATTCCTCGCTCTTCAGGATGCCCCTGAGCATCTCCCCGCACCTGCATCCCTTGGCCTCTGTGTACTTGCGCGCGTGAACGGGTGCGAGGAGATCGTCGTACCTCATCCGCGCGTCGTGCTCCTCGAACTCCTTCCGTATCGCGAGGCCGCTCTTCTCGATCACCGGGAACCCTCTCCAGGGGACGTCCGTGGGCACGAACGCGTCGCTCATCGCCTTGAGGGCCGCCGGATTTCCCTCGGGTCGCACCACCCTCGTGTACTCGTTCTCGACCTCCGCCCTCGACTCCTCGACCTGCTTCGCGATCATGAACACGGCCATCATGAGGTCGATCGGCTCGAAGCCCGCGACGACCTGCGGGATGTGATGCTTCTTCGACAAGAACTCGTACGGCTTCGTGCCGATGATGGTGCTCACGTGCCCGGGCTCGATCATGCCGTTCAGCCTGATCTCCCCCATGTTCGCGATCGCCTCCAGGGCCGGAGGGACTGTCCTGTGGCAGCTCAGGACAGAGAAGTTGGACGGCGGATCCGAGAGCAGCGCCGATGCAGTCGTGGGCGCCGTCGTCTCGAAGCCGATTCCCATGAACACCACGTCCTTCCTGGAGTTCCGCGCGATCGCGACCGCGTCGTCGATTCCGAACACGACCCGGATGTCCGCGCCCTCCGCCTTGACGTCATTCAGGCTCTGCCTCTCGCCCGGCACCTTCATTACGTCCCCGAACACCGTGACCGTAAGCCCGGCCTTCGCGAGCGCGAGTATCTCCTCGATCTCGCCCGGAGGCGTGACGCAGACAGGGCAGCCCGGCCCCTGTCTGATGTCGATGCCGACCCTCTTGAACTCGCTGTCCAGGCCGAACCTGATCAGCGTGTCCTGATGAGTTCCGCAGACGTGCATCAGGGTGAGCTCGAGGTCCATCGCCTCGAGCTTCGCCATGATCTGCCTGGACATCTCCTTGTCCCTAAGCCTGAACGTCAGGGACCACCATCCTGATGTTGCGGATCACGCATTCGCGCCCCTCTATGATCTCAGCTGGCGCATGGCATCTGGGACATTCAAGGATCGCTATGATCTGGTGCGGCGAATCCTCCGTTATCGCCACATCGCCCTCGAAGCCGCATGCCGCGCACTTCACCTTCCCCTTCTTCTGGCCGATCTTCAGGGTCGACCCCTGGAGCACCGTGTCCTTCGAGAGCACCTCGTAGGCGAACCTGAGTTGCTCCTCGCCAAGCATGGTGAACTCCCCTATCTCAAGCTCGACCTGCTCGACCTTGCTGGCATCCCTCTTCGTCGCCTCCTCCAGGATGCTCTCGACGATCTGGGTCATTACCGAGAACTCGTGCATCGTCTACGCTCCGGCCTCTTCCAGGTCCAGCATCTCCCTGAAGATCTCGAGCGTCTTCTTGGCCTCTTCCTTGTCAAGGACCTGGATCGCATAACCCGCGTGGACGATCACGTACTCACCGACCTTGGCGTCGACGAGCGATATGTTCGCCTTGCGGCTCACTCCGCCGTAGTCGACGGTCGCGAATTGGCCTTCGATCGATTTGATCTCCGCAGGTACTGCGAGGCACATCGGGACGCGGTTATGTTGGGGACCGTGATATAGTTTTAGGCCAACAACGCGCCAGCTATCGCATTCTGGCCGGTCGAGATGCCTCCGTCTCCGTTCGGGATGCGCTCGTGGCCTACGAACTCAAGCCTGCGTCTCTCGACCGACTCCTTGACCCAGGCCGTGATAGGTCCGCTGTAGGACACGCCGCCCGTCAGGCCGACCTGCTTCAACCCTTCGTGCTCGGCGAGGTCGCACGCTCGGTCCGCGATGCCCTGGACCAGTGTGCGCACGAACGAGGCTGCCAGGTCTGCCCGCTGTCCGTCAGTCTCGGCCTTCATGCTGAGCAGCTGATCGAGCATCGGCAGGGTCCTGGCGAACTCCAGATCTCCGATGTGTCCGAATTCCAGCTCGAAGTCCGCCGTCGGCCGGCCGGCCTCCAGCCATCTCTCCAGCTTGATCGCGGGCTCCCCCTCGTAGGTCCGCTTGCAGCAGATGCCGAGGATGCAGGACACGGAATCGAGCACCCTTCCCATGCTCGAAGCCGTCACGCTCTTGTCAAGCATCTTCGCGTAGAGCTCCGCCTCCGGGCCATCCACCAGGCTCGGCTGCCTGCGAAGCTTCAGCTCGATTGCCGTCACGACCCTCTTGGGGTCGATGACGGCCTTGTCCCCTCCCAGGAGCGGGATGCTCTCCAGCGTCGCCGCCCGCCTGTATCCTTCGAAGTCGGCCAAGAGGGTCTCGCCGCCCCAAGAAGTGCCGTCGTCCCCGTAGCCCGTCCCGTCCCATGTCAGGCAGACCAGGGGGCCGTCGATCCTGCGGTCTATCTTCAGGGCGGCGGCATGGGCATGGTAGTGCTGTGTCTCGACCAGTTCCGCGCCGTGCTCCTTCGCGAGCCTGCGGGCGACGATCCTCGTCGAGTACCTCGGATGCTTGTCCATCCCGACGGCCTCCGCCCATTTCGTCCCCAGGAGCCCGGCTAGGTGATGGATGGCTTCGTCGAGATACTGGAGGGTCGGATACTGCTGCGATTCCCCCACGTACTGCGTCAGGAATATCTCGCCGTTCCTCGAGACCGAACCCGCGACGTCCCACTGGGCGCCAACGCCGATCACCGTGTGGTCGTGGTTGGCCTCGACCGGGAGCGGGACGAACCCCCTAGACTTCCTCGTGAAGTTGATCCTGCCAGAGTTGATCTTCACGACCGAGTCGTCGCACCGGTGGATGATCCTCCGGTTGTGCATCAGGTAGCAGTCGAGCCCCAGCTCGAACGCCTTCTCGTTCTCGGTCACCATGGGCTCTCCGGGAGGGTTCGCGGAGGTCATGATCACCCCGTCCGCCCTGAGATGGTGGAACAAGAGAAGATGCGCGCCTGAGTAGGGCAGCATCACGCCGAGGTTGCCCAGGCCGGGGGAGACCTTCTCCAGGGCCTCCCGGGATCTCTCGAGCTTGTGGAGAAGGACAATCGGTCTCTGGGGGGAAGCGATCAGCTTCTCTTCCAGCTCGTCGATGGAAGCATACCTCCTCGCCGTCTCAAGGTCCCTCATCATGACCGCATAGGGCTTGTCCCCTCTGCGGTAGATTCTCCTCAGCCTCGACGCGTTCTCGAAGGTGCACACGATGTGCATGCCTCCCCAGCCCTTGAGCAGACCCACGCTCCCCGAGTCTATCCTCGCGGCGAACTCCTTGAAGACCTCCTCCGGTCCTGCTCCCTTGAGCAGGACCCGCCTCTCCCTATCATATAACGTGTACGTGGGCCCGCACGCGGGGCAGGATATGGTCTGCGCGTGGAACCGTCGGTCCTCGGGCGAGGCGTACTCCTTTGTGCATGAGGGACACATGGGGAAGTCCGTCATGCTCGTCCTCGCCCGGTCGAAGGGCAGGTCCGCGATGACGGTGAACCTCGCTCCGCACTCCGTGCAGTTCGTGAACGGGAAATGGTGTCGCTTGTCCCCGGGCCGGCCGAAGTCCTCGGCGCAGTTCCTGCAGATGGCCGTGTCCGTCGGGATGAGCGATACCCTGACCCCGTCATGGCTCTGCGCGATCGAGAACTCCTGGAGCTCCTCGTCCACATCCTCGAGCTCCGCCCGGTCGATTCTCGCCAGCGCCGGGAGCGCCTTCCTCAGCTCAGACAGGAACTCCTCGGCGTCCCTGTCTATGTGTATCTCCACATTCGAGCCGTTGTTCAGGACGAACCCCTTGAGCCCCATCCGTCTCGCGACTCTGTAGACAGTGGGCCGGAACCCCACCCCCTGAACGATTCCGTAGACCGTGATCTTCATCGGTGAGTCCTCTACAATCCAAGAGCCTTGACTAGCTCGTCCATGCCTTTGCCATGCCGCGCGTCCATCATGATAACCGTCGCGCCCGGGTTGGTCCTGCGGGCGTCCCGCTCGAGTATCTTCGGGTCGACCTCCATGACCTGCGCGAGGTCGATCTTGTTGATGATGATAACGTCGGAGAAAGCGAATATCGCCGGATGCTTCCTGACCATGTCGTCGCCCTCAGTGACGCTTATGACCACGACCCTCTTGTGCGAGCCCAAGGGGAAGTCGACAGGGCACACGAGGTTGCCGACATTCTCGATGAAGAGATAGTCCAGGTCGTCGAGCGGCAAGTCCTCGAGGGCATGATCGATCAGGTGAGCGTCCAGATGGCATTCCTTGCCGGTGTTGACGTTCGTCGCGGGGATGCCGTGCGCGACGAACCTCTGATAGTCGTCGTCGCCCGAGACGTCGCCCGCTATCGCCGCTGCCCTCTTCCCCTTCTTCTTCAGGATGTCCACGAGCCTCTCGATGATGAGGGTCTTGCCGGAGCCGATCGCCCCGAGGAAGTCGAAGGCGACGATCCCGTGCTCCTCGAGGTGATCCTTGTTCTCCTCAGCGATCCTCCGGTTCTCCGCCAGGATGTCCTTCTCCAGGTCAACGGTCACGACCTTGTGCATGTTTGGGAATTGGGCCTTCCAGATTAATGTTTTGGCCCGATTGGGGCGAGGCATCGGGGTTCGGGATTCTTTTATTCCGGCGCTCTGCCCTCCTGGTAAACGGTCAGATGGGCATCGAAGAGGTCACCTTCAGGAAGTATGAGGCCGCCGACCTGAGGCGTTGCGCCGAGCTGGCTGAGCAGGCTTGGCCTATGAGAGGGGCGCCGAGGACGGGTCCCGACGAGCCCAGGGCATTCGAGCCCTGGATCGAATCGTCCAGCATGTCGGCGACCTGGGCCGAGGTAGCGGTCGTGTCAGGAGAGGTAGTGGGGTTCCTGTTCGGGAGCGTGGACAGTCTGAAACCCAAGGGCGCCGCCCTGGAGGAAGTGCTCGACATGCTCTGGATGGTAAGGCGGATGCTTTCCGGGGGCATGGACCAGTGGGAGAGGCCGATCCGGACGATGCTCGGCTTCTTCTTCACGGAGTTCAAGCTCGAGGTTAACAGGCCGGAGGCGGACGCGGACATCATCCTGCTCATCGTGGATGCGAGGCTCAGGGGAAGGCGCATCGGGAAGACCCTCGTCGACAGGTTCGTGGAGACCGCGAGAAATGCTGGAGCCCGCGCGGTCTCCCTATTCACCGATGACAAGATCAGCAACTGGAAGTTCTACGAGATCTACGGCTTCAAGAAGACCAGCACCTTCCACGACAACATCTCCACGTACTTCGCCGGCGAGCCCGCAAATGCGATCTACTACCTGCTAGAGCTTGACAAGAAGTGAGCGGACTGTTCCCCTTGCCCTCCCCGTTCAAAGCCGACAATCGTTCGAGTAATATATCCGCACGGGGATTAGGGGTGGAAGGTTCGAGTCAGTAGCACCGAATCTTCATCAGGCCTTCTTTAGGCCTTACGAGGGGGGAACGGCGAGATGAGCAACACAGATGTTACTCATGGGAGGTGGACCCGTCGCGGTCTGCTTGCCATGTTTGTAGTCGTCCTGATGCTCGCGACAGCGTTCGTGGCAGTCGGGAACGTCCAGCAGCGCTCGAGGGCAGACATGCTCTCCGAAGTCCCGCTGGAATGGCAGAGATATGTGAACGGAGCGATCCAGAACGGGGAGATTCCGCGCGACGCATCGGCCGCGTATATCAGCAACTGGCTCGCGAACAGCATCGCTGGGATGAGCGACCGGGTCAAGAGCAGCTACGTGAACCCGCTCAACGCGAAGGCGGTCGCCGAGAGGGAGGCGGCCTCAGCCGACGGTTCAGAGCCGCCCGCAGTCTCAGGGACGGGGAAGATCCTTGTCATCCTCCTGGAGTTCGCCGGGTCGGACACCTACAAAGGGGTCACCTACACCGGACCGCTGCACAACACCATACCGCAGCCTCCGCCCGAGAACAATGTCGACTACTGGATGTCGGACTTCGCCCCTGCACACTACCAGGAGCTTCTGTTCGGGAAGAAGAGCGGCTCGCTGGCCAATTACCTGAAGGAGCAGTCGGGCGGCCTCTACACCGTCGATGGGTACGTGACCGACTGGGTCCAGATCAAGGACCACTCGCAGTGGTACTACGGGGCCGACAGCCGCTCGGGCGGCGCTGGCTCTGACGACCTGAACGGTCCTGTCTGGCGCATCGCGATCGATGCCGCGAAGGCCGCCTACGACCAGTACGGCATGTCCATCCCGTGGTACGATTTCGACGCGAACCACGATGGATGGATCGACAGCCTGATGGTCATCCGGGCGGGCCAGGAGCAGGAGCCTGGGCCGGCGTGGTACATATGGGGCCACAGCTGGTTCGCCAACTGGCCGAACGGGTACGAGATAGTCCCCGGTCTTAAGGTCGGCTCCTACACCTGCGAGGCAGAAGACGGCACGCTGGGGCTTTTCGCTCACGAGTACGCCCACCAGCTCGGGCTGCCGGACGAGTACGACAGGACCTACATCGGCGAGAGCCCGACCGGCTTCTGGTCCCTGATGTCATCCGGGATGTGGAATCCAGGTCCAACCCCCGATGGACGGAGCGCGCTCGGGGTCCTGCCGTCTCACATGAACGTCTGGAGCAAGTATGTGCTCGGCTGGGAGAACGGCGCGACCGCATACGTGGACTACTCGACCATGAACCCTGTCACAAAGACCGTATCGATGTCTCAGGTCGAGGGGTCCCGCGGCATCCGAGCTGTCAAGGTGGAGCTGCCGAAGAAGGCGGTCGTATTGCCGTTGCCGAGCCCGCACTCGGGATCGTACCAGTGGTACTCGGGCTACAAGCCGGACGTGACCGATGTCCTTGGCGTCGAGTGGTCGTCCTACATGATGACGACGACGATCGGCAGCGTCCCAGCAGGCGCGAAGCTCTCGTTCTACGAATGGTGGGACATCGAGGCCTATTATGACTGGGCGAGCGTCCAGGTCTCGGCGGACAACGGGGCGACATGGTCGACGCTCGCTGGTAAGTACACCACGACGGCCAACCCGATCGGGAGCAATCCTGGCAACGGCCTCACCGGCACATCGAAGAAGGTCGTGCTCGAGGAGATGGACATGTCGGCATATGCGGGCGCGTCCAACCTGCTGCTCAGGTACGTGCTGAGCCAGGACGGCGGAGTGTACGGCCTCGGATGGACGGTCGACGACATATCGGTCATCGGCTCCGACGGGACGATCGCGTTCCAGGACATGGTCGACCCGAGCTCGGCAGCGAGATGGACCGTCACCTCTACGGACAACATGGGCTCTGGCTGGAACATCGCGAGCGCGGGCGTGGGAGGGTCCTTCAGGCAGTACTACATCATGGAGTGGAGGAACTTCGTCGGATACGACTCCGCGCTCTACAACACATACCAGTACGTCGGCCTGTACGTGCAGTACTTCTCGCACAACCCGGGCCTTGCGATCTGGTATCGCGACCTCTCAATGGGCGACAACGACTACGGCCTGCACCCCGGACGGATTGCGATCGGGCTCGTGGACGCGCATCCGGAGCCGCTGTACCAGGCGAACGGATACTTCGTGAGGGAGCGGATACAGCTGGCGGATGCGACCTTCGGCCTGAGGCCGACCTTCGAGAACACGATCAACCTGGTCGGGGTGCCGACGACGTTCCCGTCCTTGCCTGCGCAGGCCACCTTCGACGACAGCCACCAGTTCTACTACACGCAGTTCTTCAAGGGATTGTCGAAGTGGATCGGGATCGAGCTGCCGTCATACGGCGTGAGGGTGACCGTGCTGACCGAGAAGGCGGACCTGTCCGGCGCGACGGTCTCGGTGAACGCAGCTCCACTCTAGGAAGGAAACAGGCCGGGGCATCGGCCCTGGCTATCTTCACTTTTCATTCTTCCCCGCCGCCTCGCGGAGCGCCCTCCGCCTACCGATCGAGCCGCTTTAGAACCCTGCATATCGCGAGCGCGCTCCACAGCTGGACGTCGGTGTCTCCGCCGCTCCTGAGCTGCCTCAGCCCCCATGTGCCGTCCTTCCTCTGGTTCTCCATGAACCATGCGAGGCCGTTCGATATCTGAGGATCGTCCTTCTCGAATCCGAGGAAGGAGAGCGAGTCCATGGCCGACAGGAGGTCCGTGAACCAGAATGGATACGTGAAGCTGGTCCAGTAGTTCGGAGAGCCCCTGTCACGGTAGTTGTCCTTCTTGAAGAGCATCGTCTTGAGGAAGTCACCAGCCGCTCTCGCCTCAGGCGAGCTCCTGTACCTCGGATGCGCGGCGAAGGCCCTCAGGACGACCCCCGTGACGAGCCACGACGACGGCCTCGACCTCATCGGCTCGATGGTCCTCGTCGTCATCAGCTTGCGGGTGAACTTCGCCCCTACCGTCCTGAGCGGAATGGCCCAGGCGCCGTCCTCCTGGCGGTACTCTAGCAGCCATCGGAAGCACTTCTCCACTCTCCAGTCGTCTTGGTATCCGGCCTTGATGAGCAGCTCGAGCAGTCCGGCGGTGTAGTTCGGGGTGTACTGCGTGCCGTAGATTCCTCTGATGTCCCCTGCTTCCGTCTGGCGGCCGAACACGAACTCCGCCGCCCTCACCATGGATCCGTGCTGGTTCGTGAGCCCGTACTTCTCCACGAGCTCCCGCAGGACCCGGTAGGTCTCGATCTGGTCGTAGTCCTCTGCCATCCTGACCCTAGCCGTCCTCCTCGCATACCTCCAGGACCCGTTCCCCGTCTGCTTCCTCAGGAGCCTCAGCACCACCGGCCGCGTCCACATCCGGCGTGGGTCGACCGTGACATCATCGAGCAGCTGCTGTTTCGTCTGCGCGACAATGGCTTCGTTTCCCGAGTTGAGTAGAGAGGGGACGGGGTCGTACTTCAGCACGGACCGCCATCCGGACAAATGGTCCTCAGTCATCGGTCTCGCCGAATGGATGGCCCACTCGATAAATCAGTCGCATGATGGTTCGTGCTCCCGGGCCAATCAACATCTCGAAATACCACTTCGTGTTAGCGTCATTCGTTTGGATCCGAGGTGACGAGCGCATGGAGAACGCGTGGCTGATGCTATCATTGGGAGCCGTGGTGCTGTACGGCATCGGCCAGGTGGCTCAGAAGATATCCCTCAACACCATCCCGGCATCGGTGGTCATCTTCCTGTCAATCACCGTATCGACCCCCATATCCATAGTGTGCCTCGCGCCCTTCGTGTTGAGCGGCGAGATCATGGATGTGGGTGCTGTCTCGCTTGCCCTGGGGCTCCTGTCGGCCACCTTCGGCCAGCTGGGATACTATCTCTACATCGAGGCTGCCCAGAGGGGACCGATATCGGTCGTGGGCAGCATCACGTCCGCCTATCCGATCATGGTGGTGGCGGTCGCCGTCGCATACCTCCACGAATCACCCGGGGCGGTCCAGCTTGGTGGCGCGCTCCTTGTCACATCCTCTGTGATCGCGATGTCCTATCTCCACGGGGGGAAGTCGAAGGACCTTCACGCGTCCGGAAGGTACTTCACGCTGTGCATGGCTTCCATGGTCCTCTACGGTGTGTGGGGCATCTTCACGAAGCTCGCGCTCGACGAGATCCCGTGGCTGATGTTCGTGGGCATTTACGCCTTCATCATCCCGCCGACCGTCCTGGCCTACAACAAGTACAAGGGAGTAAAGCTGCGGCACTCAATCCCGAGCTGGTCCGTTGCCTTCATCATCGCTATCATCGCGACTGAGATCGGCAACATTGGGTTCTTTTTCGAGATCAGCGCCGTGGCGAGCGGTCCCGCGTCCATCGTATTCCCCTTGGTCGCGTCCTCCCCTGTGATCGTAATCCTGCTGGCTTACGGATTCTTGAAGGAGCGCTTGAGCAGGATCGAGACCATGCTGGTGGCGGCCGTCGTCCTCGGGATCATCATGGTATCTATGGTGTGACTGCCGCAGTTCTCCCGCCTCGCCTGGTTCTTCGGTCAACAGCTATTTCGGAGTACCAATCGCCGAGCTTGTCGAGGCTCAGGATATCCATCTCTGCCGGAGATCATGACACCGAAGATCATGCGCCCGATATTGCTTATGTCTGGTGACCAGCGGACTTTCAATCCTCGGGCGGAGTCGGAGAATTGCCGCCCCGGATCTGAGGCCAGTCTCAGTACGCAATCGCGATGCTCGCCAAGAGTATTGCGAGGACGATGAATCCGATTAGAATGAATGCCCTGTCCTTGCGGGCGGCGAATCCCTGGACCAGGATCATCACCCTCGCAATGGGCGTCAGTATCATCGCGAGTATGCCGAGCGTGATGAGGCCAGAGGGCTCACCTCTCGCGATTGCCGAGGGCAAGTCGCTCAGCGCGAGGGTCGCCGCGATCTCCGAGGACGGCCTTAGCATCAGAAGACCGACTCCAATGATGAGGCACGCCGAGCTGATGATCGCGCCTATTCTCAGGACCTTGGCCACACGCATGCTGAGGTCCTGGAACGATCCGCCGTCATCGCCGCTCACGGGATCACCCCGAACCCCTTGAGGAGCATCAGCACCGCCGCCGCCATCAGGACGGCTATGAATAGCTGTCTGAGCGCGGCCCGAGGAGTCCTGCGCGCCAGCCTCATGCCGAGCGCGGATCCAGGGACCACGCCGAGCATCAGCATGGCCGTCAGGAGCGCGTCTATGCTCCCGTGCATGTAGAACACGGAGGCTGACGCGCACGCCGTCACGCCTATCATGAGATTGCTGGTCGCGGACGCTACCTTGATCGGCACTCGCATGATCCCTGTCATCGCCGGAACCTTGATGATCCCCCCTCCGACGCCGAGGAGTCCAGAAATGGCGCCCGCGAGGACGCTGAGCGAAAAGCCGACATGCGTCTTGGTCACACCGTAGGCGACGTCCTTTCCGAGCGACTCGTCGTGGTAGAAGCCGGGCAGACCGAGCCTTGTCGCCAGCTTGTCCGGCTTGTCCTGTTCTCCGTGAAGGCCGGTATGCACGTGCGATGGGTGAATCTCAGAGCCCGGGTCAGGGTGCCTCATCCTCAGAGCGAGAATGAACAGAACCACGAACATGATCACCGCGAGCTCCTGCAGCCCTAGCATGAGGGACACGAACGCTCCCGCAATGGCACCGATTGTGGTCGCTATCTCGAGCAGCATGGCCAGCCTCACGTTTGTCAGCTCGGCCCTGGACTCCATAGAGCCCGTGACAGTGGAGGTCGTGATCACAGTCACAAGGCTCGCGCCGATAGCAGTGTGGATCGGCACCCCGAATACGGTCAGGATGGGGACTATTATCAGTCCACCTCCAATCCCGAGCATCGATCCTATGAGAGATGCTGCGAGGCCCAGCATGACTAGCTCTATCGCCTCTATCGGCAGCATACTTGCACGATTCGCCCGAATATGTGCGAGGTATATAGGCATACCACCCGAAACAACGGATGTTCTGCCTTGATGTGCGGGAGTTCAAAGAGCTGGTCATCCTGCTGCTTCCGCCGCTTCATGACCAGGCGTGAGGGGCTTCCCGTCCGCGCCGTAGTACCTCTTCCTGATCCACAGGGCGACATTCACCAGGCTGATCATGACCGGCACCTCGATCAAGGGCCCTATCACCGCGGCGAACGCGACGAGCGAATCGATGCCGAACACGCCTATCGACACGGCGATGGCCAGCTCGAAGTTGTTGCTGGCAGCGGTGAAGCTCTGAGCTGTCGCATGCGGGTAGTCGAACCTCAGCTTGATCGACAGGCCGAACGAGAGGAAGAACATGATGACGAAGTAGACCGTCAACGGTATGGCGATCCTGACAACATCGAACGGCTGGTCGATGATGTACTGTCCCTTGAATGCGAACATCACGACAATAGTGAATAGTAGCGCAAGGAGGGAGACCTTGCCCAGCACGGGCATCAGCTTCTCGTTGTACCATTGAGCGCCCATCCTGGGCATGAGTGTGTACCTAGTCGCGATTCCCATGGCGAACGGGATACCTAGGTAGATCAGGACGCTCTGAGCCACCTCCCACACTCCGATGTGGATCTCGGTGCCGGAGCCTGGTGAGACCCAATCCGATGCGACGGCCACCAAGAAGTATGCATAGAACGAGTATAGGGCAATCTGGAAGACCGAGTTGAGGGCAACCAGAATCGCGGCGTACTCCGGGTCGCCTTCAGCGAGGCTGTTCCAGACGATGACCATCGCGATGCATCTCGCGACTCCGGTAAGTATCAGGCCAATCCTGAAGTAGACATTATCGGGCAAGAAGATCCACGCAAGCGAGAACATCAGAAGGGGACCGACAAGGTAGTTGAGCGCGAGGGAGGTGCCGAACATCCTCGTCGCTTCTGGCTGCTTCGGGATATCCCTGAGCTCTTCGTACCTGACCCTGGCTAGCGGCGGCCACATCATCATAATCAGGCCGATTGCGATTGGGATCGAGGTGGTCCCAACGCTCATCGCGCTCAGGCCGTTCGCGACGCCTGGTAACATCGCGCCCAGACCTATGCCCACCAAGATCGCGAGGAAGATCCAGACTGTCAAGTACCTATTGAGGAATGAGAGACCCTGCGTCTTGTCACTGTGTTCCGCCAGAGTGTCATCAGAACCTGGAGTCAACCGCATCTTGCTTGTCAAAACTCGTCGGTGGTAGAGTGAAAACTCAGGAGATAAGTCTTATCGCGTCTGTCCTTCGAAGGACGTACAATAATCCTCATCACCTTTCGGGACCAATCTACTCCACATGTCCGAAAATGTGAGCGAACTCAAGATCGTGGACCTCGCGATTGATGGCCCCCGAGCGATCTCATTCCTCTCCGCCAAATCCAGAGAATTGAGGCAGTCGCTTGGGCTCGCCAGGATAAGGCTTGGTCCTCGGTCGTGACCAAGCAATTCGAATCTTGTCCAAGAACAAGATTATACATTCGGCGCACATCTGATGACCGATACGATGACACCAAAGTCTCTTCTGATTCAGTTGTTGTCCTTGGCCCTCGTCCTGATCGTCTCCGGAACATCTGCGGCAGACTCTGAGACCCCCGACCGTGAGATTTCGACTGTCTCAAACACCTCGAATTACTTTACCTATGTCTCGACATCGACTGATTTCAATCAGAACGACCGTTACAGTGTTGAGTTCGACCACGGACACCTGTACATGTCTTACCAAGCTGACCTGGCTGCGGCGACGAATAGTGACTGGAGCTACGAGCTCTCATTCGAGAGCCTTGTGACGTTCGTCGACAACGGAAATGGCTATCTGGACCAGGCCGACACGATTCTTTCGACTGCGGACCTTGGCGATTATAGCTACACCATCATCACGAGTCAGAACGATACCACGGCCGGATTCCAAGAGCGGCAAATCACCGCCTTGAGCGAGGACGGTCTGATTTCGTTCGTGTTCTTGATGACCTCGAGGCAGACTGACATCGGCACAGTTCAATTGCTCCCGACCGAGGTCAAGCTCACTATAAGCATTCATGGCATGTCCTTCGAGAACGGGGCGGATCACGTCGCTCTTATCATGTCATTTAGCGCTGAGACCGGCCTTGCTGTCCATTACGCCCAGCTCGGCGACCTTGGAGAGCTGAACCTCAGCACGAGCGGCTCAGGGGGGTACCTCAGCTGGTCCAACTCAGTATCAGTTGACGGGACCACAATGCCTGTCAACGCGACTTGGAACGGCTCTGAACTAGTGTTCTCATATCCGGCTGGGCAGAACATCGTTCACGACCCGGTGCTTGGCGTGAACAGCTTGGCAATGCGCTCTGGCCTTGTATCAGTCAGAGGTGACACCCCTCTCTTCGCTGTCGGTCTTGTCATTGCGTCAGCGATAGTCGGCGGAGCGATCGTCCTCACTGGTCGGAGAAGGAAAGACGTATAAGGTCTGGAGCCGTTGACATCGCTGGTGAGCTCCCTTGATTGAAAACCTCCTGTACGCCTTCATCCTTGTCTTCTCCCTCACCCTGGTCGTAATCGCATTCCAGGCATACCGAAGATCGGGCAATGTCAAGATCCTGCTGGTGGCCATTGCCTTCCTCCTGTTCCTGGTCAGAGGGATACTGCTGGTGGTCCAGCTATTCATGAAGCCCCTTACCCAGGAGATGCTCTGGATTGTTTCGGGAATGCTGGATCTGGGCATACTCGGCCTGATATTCCTCGCTGTTCTCAGGCGTTAGGGGGCGGCAATTGAAGGACTTAGTCCTCGAAGTCGAGACCAGAAAGCGCATTTACGATGCCGTCTGCAAGTATCCAGGGACCCACTTCAGGGAACTCTCGAGGATCGTCGCCCTGCGCCCGAACCTTGTCGATTACCACCTTCACCATCTCGAGAAGAACGATCTCATATACTCTCAACTCGACGGGCAATTCAAGAGATACTATCCAAAGGACCAGCTCGCGTCGGATCTCAAGAAGGACATCGTCAGCGCTCCGGACAAACCTATCGTCGGCTTGCTCAGACAGCAGGTCCCATTCAGGATTGTGATCCTTCTCGCCAAGTTCGGGAGCAGGAGCCACAAGGAACTCACTGAGGCCCTTCACAAGTCTCCCTCAACCGTCAGCCACCACCTGGATAAGCTCGTCCTCCAAAGCGTTGTAGTCCAGGCTCCAGAGGACAGGTCGTACCGCCTCGCAGAACCAGCCAGGATCGAGCGACTTCTGATGTCCTTCACGCCGCATCCGACGACGCTCGCGGACGGCTTCATGGAGATATGGGACAACCTCTACCTATGAGACGATCCATCGCAAACCTGCTAGGAATTGGAAAAGTCGAAGGAAGGGGTTTGAAGGGTTGATGCCAGGCTCATACTGCGGGCTGTAGGTTGACCTTGAGGTCGCCGTCGTCGAGGGTGTTGAAGTTCACGGTGAATGTCTGGGTCACGTATCCGTTGGCGGATACAGTGACTGTCAGCGGACCGACGACGTTGTTCAGGGTCGCGTTGTCCTCCATTTCCATCTCGTCCTGTGACTCGTTCACCTGACTGTCACTGTCATGGGATCCATCTTCCCCAACCGAGAGCTCGTACTCACCGTCTTCGTCTGTTTGGCCTTGCGCGATTTCCTTTGAATTCGCGTCCTTGACGACAACCGTCGCGTCCGCGATCGGTGCTCCGGTTACGGCATCATGCACCTTCACGGTCAGGTCGAACTGGCTCATGTCGTAGAGGGTCATCCCTCCAGCGACTGTGCCTGTCGCGACCGCCACTATTGCAAGGGCCGTCAATATGCTCAAAGGCATTTCGTTCACCTCTGACTCTTCGATTGTCCTTGGGGGGGTTAAATACCATATTGGGCGGTCATCGAAAGTCGAAATAGCTTCCTCCTCGATGGGCCCATTCGAAGGTCAGGGTCATCCAGTTGGCCGAGCCTGTTTGCTCGTAATGAAGATGAGATAGCCCGTCGAGGCGACGATCCCTCCAAATCCGAGTTCCATTGTGAATGAGAATAAGTCATTGTGTCCGAAGAATGTGAATTCCACGCCGCTTCCGAATGCCAAAATCCCGAATATGAATAGCAGAATCGATGGCGTCCGGATGGCTCGAAACTGAGGCTGGAACCCCAAGATGAATCGGCCCATGGTCATCATGAGAATCAGGGCACCCACGGCAACATGGAGGTTCAATACGGGGAAGGACGCGAATGCCTTCGATATGCTGCTGTACCTTGAGAAGTCGAACCATAGGTTGATGTACATTCCCATGAGGTTTTGGAAGACAAGAATCAGTAGCACCGTCCAAGGTGTGGTCAAGAACAATTCTGTCCTGAGAAGGACTCCCATACTCTTCGCATTCTGCGAAACGTTTCCATCTCCTTTTCGTCCTTCGCCAACTGAACGCGACTCCTAATTGTTTTTGCCTAACTTCGCCGTGTTGGCGGTCAGCCGGATATCCACGCTTCTCCCGAACAAGCTCCGCCACTCATATGAGTGCAAGTTCGTGGGTCGACCCTTAGAAACTCGGGACTTGAGTTAAGTAATGAGTCGGCTCTCGTGAGGGCGTGACCATGAACCCTGGGAACAGTGCTGGAAAGAGACCTGCAAAGAGCGCCTCAAAAGCATCGGGCAAGGAGGATGCCACACACCTTGTCGACGAGCGCATCCGATCGCTAGGCGACTGGCGCGCGAAGGTGTTGACCGAAGTCCGCCGCATCATCCACGAAGCGGACCCGAGCATTACGGAAGAGGCGAAATGGATGGGCACGCCCGTCTGGTCCCATGCCGGGATCGTCTGTACGGGGGAGACTTACAAGCAGGTCGTGAAGCTGACCTTCGCCCGAGGTGCTTCGTTGAAGGACCCTCGGAAGCTCTTCAACTCAAGCCTCGAGGGAAATACGCGGCGCGCCATCGACATACGGCAGGGCGAGACGATCAATGCCACAGCTCTGGGTG
>JAJYIS010000083.1 GCA_021789945.1 Thermoplasmata archaeon
GAACCCGGTCTGTCTCTCGCTCCTGAGGGGGAGGGCGGACGAGGGCGGGATCGACGTCATCGTGGGCCTTGAGGCCGACGACATCAAGGGCTCGACTGGGAAGGTGACCGTACATGGCTCAGGCAAGGCTGGCGAGAGGGAGATCGAAGCGGACTACATCCTCCTCGCGTGCGGGCGGGAGCCGAACTCCGACATCATCGACGTCTCGCTCCGGGTCCAGACGAGCAAGCACGACGACATCCCGAGGACGAACATCCCCGGCCTCTTCATGGCGGGGGATGTCGTGAGGGGGAAGCACCGCCAGGCGGCGATATCGGTCGGGGACGGCGTCAATGCTGGCATGATGGCCGACGAGTACCTGAAGTCCATGGAGGCGAGTAGATGAAGCTCGTCTCGGAGTACGGCAACGACGACATCGCCAAGGTCTATGTCGCGAGGATGCGCGAGGCGGACACTTCGAAGAGGCGCCTGGTCGAGTTCGTCGAGTCCGTCCAGCCGCCCCTGCCGCGCGAGAAGAAGTGGGTGGTCATCGTGTCCTCGATGTTCGGGTGCCCCATAGGCTGCAGGATGTGCGACGCGGGCGGCGACTTCCTGGGCAGGCTAACCGCGGGCGAGATCCTCGAGCAGATTGGCTACGTCGTGCGCAGGCGGTTCCCGGATGCCGTGGTCCCCGTCCAGAAGTTCAAGGTACAGTTCGCACGGATGGGCGAGCCGTCGCTGAACCCCGCGGTACTGGAGGCCATGGAGCGGCTCCCGGAAGCCGTCTCCGCGCCCGGGCTGAACGTCTCGATGTCGACGGTGGCGCCCGCGAACGCGCAGACGGCCAGGTTCTTCGAGCAGCTGGTCGGGCTCAAAGACCGCCTCTACCCAGGGGGAAGGTTCCAACTCCAGTTCTCTATCCACACGACGGACCCCGCGCTTCGGGACGTCCTCATCCCAGCCGCGAAGTGGCCCTTCGAGAAGATAGCCGAGTATGGCGCGCGGTTCGCGCATCCGGAGGCCGGGGACAAGAAGGTCACGCTCAACTTCGCGCCCGTCAAGGGGTATCCAATCGACGCTCACGCCATACGCTCGCAGTTCGACCCTGACAAGTTCATGATCAAGCTGACGCCGCTCAACCCGACGGTACGGTCGAGCATGGAGGCGCTAGAGTCGGCGATAAGGCCGGACGACCTGGACAGCTCGAGGCTCCTGGTCGAGGACTTCGAGGAGCAGGGCTTCGATGTCGTGCTGAGCATAGGCGAGCTCGAGGAGAACAAGATCGGGAGCAACTGCGGGCAGTTCATCCAGAGGGCGCTGGAAGCGGAGAGCCGCCCCGAGCTGAGCTACGAGCTCGAACGATACGAGCTGGGCACGAAGGCGAGATAGAAGCGCTCGCGGGCACGGAATGCCCCGCGAGCACAGTGGGGTTTCCCAATCAGGCCAGGCCGATCTTCTTCTCGCTCTCCCAGAGGCCGTGGATGTTGCACAGCGAGACCGCGTACAGCGTCCCGGGCTTCTTCGTCTTCATCCAGGCCGTGAAGGAGCTGTTCGTGTAGATCGAGCTCATGTCCGGGCCCTCGGCGGACTCCCCGTGGGCCGTGAACTCTGCCCTGGCGATCTGGTAGCTGAACTTCTCGCCGTCCGGGTGGAAGTACAGCGCGATCCACCTGATGTGGTGCGCGGTCGTGTTCGGGTGCGGTATCTCCTTGCCGACGGTCAGCCTGACCTCGAACATCTCGTCCGACTTGACCTTGTCCGGGCACTCGATCACCGGCACGTGCTTCTCCTTCTTCCAATCGGCCTTTCCTACATGATCTCCAATCGGCATCTTCCATACCTCCTGTTTCGCGCGGGCATATCCCGGCTGCTTCGGACTCGACACCGAGGAGACGTTAGATATTCTTTTCACCGATTTTCGGTCGCGCCCGAGGATATCGAGGAGGAGCCCGAAGAATCATCTGGAACGGGTGTTCCTGGGCCTCGAAGGCAGTCTGTAGACCGCGAAGATGACGATCATCCCGAGCAGCGGGAGCGCGAGGTCCCCGAACTCCGGTATCTGCTGGTGGTCCAGGAGCACGTCGATCGGGGCGGTCGTGTTCTGGGTCCACTGCCAGCATATCTTGTAGACCCCAGGCGCGGAGTAGACCGATGTGAGGTACTGCTTCGGGAAGGTCGTCTGGACGCCGAATGTGATGTTCGACCATGTGCCCAAGGAGAGGACCCTGCCCATGACCGTCCTCGGGACGAATGAGGTGTCGCTCTGGAGCCAGAACGCGTACACGTCGCCCGTGGTCGAGTCTAGGGAGATCGTCGGGTAGAAGTCTCCGACGCCGGTCGGGATGAGCGGGTCGAGGCTCACGCCCGCCGTGAAGGTCATCGCGCCGGTGTTGTTGTGAGAGTACTCGATGGAGGGTATCGACGTCTGGCCGGACTTCCTTCCCGTGCCGTACACGACATGCACCACGCCCTTGCCGTCGACCACGACCGAGGGCGGGGCGGTCTCGGTGCCGAGCTGGCTGCCAGCCGCGGTGTATACCATCTGGTTCGCCTGCCACACGCCGGAGGCAAACTTCTTGGCGGCGACGTTGCCCGTGTATCCGAAAACCGCCCATACATCGCCTCCGGACCCTGCGGGCACGATGGACGCCTTCACGGTGTCGATGTTCGCGACCGCTGGCAGGAGCTGCGTCGAGAAGGTCCAGGAGCTCGTGTCGTTAGGGTTGGTGCTCCTGAAGACCGTGAGCTGGTACCTCGCGGGCGAGGGCTGCGTGCAGTTGCTCGACGCCACCCACAGATAGCCCTTCGGGTCCTTGGAGATGAAGGTGTTCTTCCCGCCTATAGCAGCGCTCGAGACGGTCACGACGGAATCCTTCGGGGCCCACGAGATCGCGTGCTTCCCGGCATCGACGGTCCCCATCTGCACGAAGGCTCCGGTCGAAGCTGAGACCGTGTCCCCAATCGCGTAGACCATGTCGGTCGAATTGTCGAACCACACGGATGACTCGTTCACGCCGCTGGTCGAGAACACACGCCCGCAGCTGGTCCATGTGGCGCCGTCGTCCGAGCTGTACTTGTAGACCGTGTTCGCGCCGTCGAAGTAGAACGACCAGAAGTTGACGCCGTCGTAGAACACCTTCCTCTGGTACGACATGGACGTCGCGAACGGGGATGTCGAGGTCGGGTCGACGACCCATCTCCTGCTCATCGAGCTCACGGTGGACGGGTCGAACGTCGCCCAGTCCTCGGGGCCCTTCCAGGTCGATGCCTCGACAATGAAGTCAACGCTGGAGCTGCCGCCGATGCTGGAGGACGGCACGCCTATCTCCATCCTGTGGTCGTCCTTCGCGGCCTGGACGATGGCGCCGACCGCTACCCAGTTGCCCGCGGCGTAGGAGTACTCCGTCGAGTTGATGATGTTTCCGTAGAGCCCCCTGATCTCGATCATCTGGTCCGCGCCGATGACCTTCAAGCCCAGGGACATCGGCTCACCAGTCGCGCTGGACCTGTCGCTGTCGATGTATATCCTCAGGATGTCCTCCGCGGTCCGCCTCGTGTGGATGATGACGCCGCCACCGCCACTCCCTGTGGGCTTCGCGAGCACAGTGGGGACGAACGTGCCGCTGCACATCTCCCCTTGGACGCTGACATAGAAGAACGATTCGGCCTGGGTGCTGACATTCCCCACCTGGTGGATGTCGACGTTCGGATCCGGCACGGTCGATATGTCCAAGTCCGTCGACAGCCTTCCATTCCAGTCGGCGAACGCGCCGTCGATTACGATGCCCGAAGGAGGCGCCGAGACATAGGCCCTCGTGCCCTCGCCGACAATCTCGACTCCGGCGAACGAGGTGACCACGCCTGAGACGTAGAGCTGGGCCGACACGACCTGGCCGTCGACGGACAATGACGTGTCGGCCGTCACATACACCGTACGGGTCGAGCCGAGGGACAGATCGAACGAGCTTGTCGGGCTCACCGGGACCGCACCATGGACCACGGGGCTGAGCTGAGTGACGTGCCCGCCCACGCCCTCGCAGGTGATCACGAGCTTGAGCAGCTGGACCGAGCTCGACTTCGGCACGATGCCCGTCGATGCGATGTCCGGCATCTGCACCTGCCTGATCACCAGGAGGCCGCCCTTGAGCGGCGCTGTGTAGCTGACGGAGCTGTCGTCAGCGGAGTCCTTCGAGACCAGCATGAACTTGGCGAAATCCCCCAGCGCGGCCGGAAGGGTCCCCTTGGCCTCCATGCGGGTCCCGCTCAGCGCGTAGGTGAGCGAGCCTATCTGGTTCCACGAATCCCAATCGTAGAGGTCGGACGTCGAGGAATACTGGAACAGGATGGCGGAAGTCACGCTGCCGTTCCATCCGGTCAGCTGGAGCATGTACTCCGCCCCGATTTGCCCGACGGAGTAGCCCGTCTGGTTCGTGCCGTCGGAGTCCACGAACAGGTAGAAGCTCTCGGGATTTGGCGATGCCATCATGGCGGACGCCGTCACGAAGTAGAAGTACAGGTCCTTCGACTGGGCTTCGACGGCCCACTCGGTTATGTTGACCGGGGACGAGGTCGACTGTATCCATGTCCCGAAGGTCGTCGCCTTGTCCCATTCGCTGAAGTTGCCGTCCACGGCGAACCCGCCGGAAGTCTTCGAGTATGAAAGGTAGACGAAGGTCGGGATGATGATCACGATGGCGATGAGCACCGCGAGGAACTGCCATCTGGTGAGGAACCTGCGCCTGCTGGCCGACGCGGGCGCCTTCGCCCCGAGCCCGTTGGATATCCCGGTGCCGTTCACGGCTCCCAGGCCGTTCGTCCTGCCCAGGCCGTTGATCCGTCCCGTGCCGTTGACGATCCCGTGCGGGGCCGGCGCTCCGATGCCGTTGGTGAGGCCGCGGCTTGCGCCCTGTGCGCTGGTCTGCGCCCCGGCGGCGCCTGATGGCTTCAGCTTGCGGACCTTGAGCGGCTTCGACGCGATCTCGGGCGACTTCTCCGCTGTGAAGGAGGAGCCGCAGATCGGGCACATGGTCATCGTTGACGGCGAGACCGCCTCGCAGACCGGGCAACTGTGAGATGCCATTGAAGCGGTGACCTTGACCGGCTCCTTCTCCTCCGGCTTCTGCGCGTGAAGGTCTGCGACCATCGATATCGTCGAATGGCTGATGTCTCCGATGGCGATGCCGCACTTGGGGCACACTTTCATCTCGACGGTGACCGAGGCCCCGCACAGCGGGCACTTCATCCCGCTGTCGATCGCGAGCGGCTGGCTGCAGTCCGGGCATTTCGAGTCCGTCGGCGCTATGGGCCTTCCGCAGGTCGGGCACGCGAATTCGACGGGGGTATGGTGTACTTCGACAGCCTCGATCTCGGTGAGGTCGGAGGACAGCTCATCCAGAGTCTTGTCGACGACCTCGGACTTCTCCTTGCTCGACACGGCTGACAGGTCGGTCTTGCAGATCGGACAGCTGCTGGAGCCTTCGGGGATCGAGGACCCGCAGAACGGACACTTGAACGGCTCGGCAGTGTCCAGCTTCGCCCCGCAGCTGGGGCATCTGGTGCTGCGGCCCTTGACGGTCTTCCCGCACGAAGGGCACTTGATCGCCGAGTCGCCTTCCGGAGTCATAATATCAATGCGAGCCAGGGGGCCATCCACGAGCGCAGGCGCAAATAGTGATCCGAGGCGCGTCTGTGGACCGACACCAATCGAAGGCTTTTGAAGTTCTTAAAGACTATCCGCGGCCCAGTCAGCTGACGAGGTGGTCCGTCCCACATCTGATTTATAGCACGAAGAAGGAGAAAAGAGGCCTCAGAATCGCTACGTGCGGCCGGACTTGAGGCCGCAGCCCAGGCGCAGGACCGAATCGGGAGGCCGAGAACCGTTCGAACAGATCAGAGAGCCGCGCGGCGAACGCTCCACGGGCACGCGGAATATGCGCCGTTTTTTATTCAAGTAAAGTCACACCTCGGTTAAATCAACCATATTTGGCAACATTCCTCATTCAGCCTGCGGATGGTATTTACGAGCAAGACTCGATACTGCACCGGGATCTGCAATGTCGAGCGAACCACAGCCCTCTGTCACAATCGAGCAGGCACAGCGTGCTCCTCAGGCCGTGCGGCCGCAACCCGCTCTCCCGAGAACGATCCTCGCGATGGCCGGCATCGTGGTGGCGATCATTCTCGCCGTCTTCCTGGCGCTGGTCGCGGTTCTCGGGGGCACTGGCAGCACGACGCCTGCGGGGGCGTTCACAGGCTATGTCAACGGCATCAACGCCGGGGAAGTGCGCATCGCGCTCGACCACACGACGCTCAGGTTCGTCTCCGACTACGAGCAGCAGGTGATCGAGCGCCAGGGCCAGCTCCTGAACGGAGACCCCACCATCACGATCAGGTCGGTCACGACGACCTACAACGCGAGCATGAGCGAGGGCCAGCTAGCGCTCGCCAACGACATGTTGGACGAGCTGCGGTCGTCGCTGAACATCACTGTGACGGACTTCGCCTTCGTGGACTACACGATAACGATCGCGTATGCCGTGTACGGGACCTCGAGCACGTTCAACGGGGAAATGCTGTGCGTCGAGGTCGGCGGGAGCTGGTACATGGTGACGGCGACTCACGTGTAGAATCCGACTCCCCAGAACACCCGTTCCTTCTAGAGATCGTCCAGATGCGCCCGCGCATCAGCTCCTGACGAGCAGGAACGCCCTATAGTCCATGTTGTGCTCCAGGAACTCCGGCCAATCCCACTTCTTGTCCGCCACGAGCATCCGGACCTGCTGTGTGAGGTCGACCTGGCCCGCGATGAACAGGCCGACGCTGAGGCAGAGCTGGGAGAACTCCGAGACGGTGATGGCGCCCGCGATGCACTGCTCCCACGACTCGTCGTCGCTGGACTTGTTGGATGTCCTGAAGGCGTCCGAGATGCCTATCCTCGCGCCCGACTTTGCAATCCTGGAGATCTCGCGGAGCGCGCCGCACTTGTCCGGCAGGAGGTTCAGGGTCGCTTGGCTGATGATCGCATCCACCGACCTGTTGGCTATCGGCAGCTTCTCGAGGTCCCCAAGGATCATGTCGCACTCATACTGCTGGAACTTCGACTGCTTCGAGATATTCTTGGCTACGCACAGCCCCGTGGCCGAGAAGTCTATTCCGACGAGGAGCTTCGGAGGCGACAGCTCGAGCGACCTGAAGGCGAGGCATCCCGTGCCGATTCCGAGGTCGAGCACGACCTTGTCCTTGAGCGGGTGGACCATGCTGAGCAGCGGGTCCGTGACGATGGACAGGTTCTTACGCCTCTCCGCGGCCGCCCTCTCCCCCTGGTCGCTCCACTGCTCGTCGTACTTCGCCTTCGTCTTCTCCTTGATGGAGTTCGGCGAGTCTCCGCACGAGCTGCAGGGTTTGTTCTCCGCCGAGGCGCCCCCTATCTAGGCCTCGGAAGGGCTTCCTCCGGTTAAGAACTTGTTTTTTATATTGGGTTCTGTAACAAATCGGGCGACCACCTTTAGCGGGTTTCGTCCAAGCCTTCGCAGACTGCACGTAGTCGATACGGGCTTGAACCATTGCCACGGTCTCAGGTCCGATGCTGGCCGGATCAAAGAGAACAGATGTCACAAAGACCTGTTCCAACTATTGCGGCAGTGCTCGCCCGACATGTGGGAGAAATCATTCCCGAATGGGC
>JAJYIS010000008.1 GCA_021789945.1 Thermoplasmata archaeon
CCCGAAGCTGAAGGACATGCGGCAGTCGGCGGGAGAGACCGAGCATGTGGGAAGCACCGCTGTGGCGGACAAGATCAAGAAGTACCAGCCGTTCTTGGGACTCCACGGGCACATCCACGAGTCGCGCGCGGCCCAGAAGATCGGCCGCACATTCTGCGTGAACCCGGGGAGCGAGTACGGGGAGGGAGTCCTCCGGGGAGTGATCCTCACGGTCGCAGACACGAAGATGAAGAGCTATGTGTTCACGTCTGGCTGATGTAACGAGAGAGAAGAAGATGGGTACGAACGGTGGTGTCGCATGACAGTCAGACTTCCAGCAGACATTCCGATTGAGGAGTACCCGAAACCCGAGGTGTTCATCGAAGAGGCGCACGCGCTCGTGGACGAGGCCGGCAGGAAGGGTCTGACCCTGCGCGTGATGGGCGGCATGGCGATATACATGCACAGCAAGGACCAGGAGACGCTATGGCGGAACCTGGCAAGGCTCGGGTCGAAGGTGTTCACGGATATCGACCTCGTGGCCTACGGCAAGCAGAGGAACGATCTCTACGAGTTCGTCCAGGGAAGGGGATACAAGACGGACCCGAGGTTCCTATACCAGTTCGGAAAGAAGAGGCACATATTCTTCCAAGGTCGGGTGCCCATGGTGGAGATATTCTACGACCAGCTGGAGATGAACCACACGGTGCCGTACGCCGGGAGGCTCGAGAAGGACTCGCCGACCGTGCCCCTGGGCGAGCTGATGATGCAGAAGCTCCAGGTCGTCAAGATAAACGAGAAGGACCTCAAGGACCTGATCGTGCTCATACGGGCGCATGAAATCGGCGAGGATGACAACGAGAAGATCAACATCAATGTCTTCGACTATGTGGACCTGTTCAACGATTGGGGCTGGTACCACACCGCAACGATGAACCTGAACAACATCAAGAAAAAGGCCGGCGAGTACACGCAGCTCTCAGAGGACGATAGGAGGATAGTCAATCAGAGAGTCGACAAGATGCTGGCGCACATCGAGGGCAAGCCCAAGTCGTTCAAGTGGAAGATGAGGGCGAAGATGGGCGAGAAGACCATGTGGTACAATCCCGTCGAGGATTGGTGAGCCTCACACCGCCTTCCGCCTTCTCGAAGCCGCCGGTTTCCTTCCCAGGCGCTCCATGACCGCCTTGACCACCAAGGGCCATGCGATCGTGGCATCGGAGAAGACCTCGACATACCTGCCGCCTTCGGACAACGGGCGGATCTTGCCCCAAGAGACGCCCTCAGAGTAAGTGCATCCGGATAGGCCGCCCCAGTGTACAGGCTCAGGGCATATCCTGATGGCGTAGTCGAACCTCTTGAACCCGCCCCCGCTCCCAACCCGCTTCTGGATGATGTCGAGATACGGGCCGACCTGCTGAGCCCAGTTCCTCGGTACGCCGCCCCCGATCGTGAGCACACCGAGCTTCTTCGACGCCAGCACTCTCTCGGTGTAGTCCTCGAGGTCCGCGAACGCGTCGTATCTGACCGGCTCGCGCCCCTGCAGGCTCATGCGGCGCATGTACACCCCGAAGTCGAGCCCGAGCTCCGAGTCGGTGAACGCCGGGACGTAGACTGGCACGTCCTTGAGATAGGCCGACTTCAGGATCCCCCTGTGGCCCTTTCCGGTGTGCTTTGCCAGATAGGCGCCTATCAGCCTGTTCAGCTCGAAGCTCCCAAGGAAGGGCGTCCCGTCGATGGACTCCATGACCTTCCTGAAGATGAGCTCCATGTCGTCGAGGCTCTGCTCAAGCTCGATCGTGTCATAGATCCTGTTGTATCCTCGCTCATAGAGCTCTATATCGTTCATTGACGGGCGGTGTTTGAAGTGCGCCCGTCCAGTGGTTTCGACCATTCCGTGTGCCATGATCGCGCCTGTGGAGATGACGGCGTCGGTCATGCCCATGTCGATCATGTCGCAGACGACCAGCCCCATCTTCGCTGGAGTCATCGCGCCCGACAGCGTCAGGACCTTGAAGCAATCCCTGTCCCTGACCATCGCCTCGAGGACCTCTGCCGCCTCGCCCACGCTCCTCGCGCCGAAGCTGCACTTCGCCATCCCCGCCACGAGGTCCGAGACGGACCTGTACTTAGTGAGGTCAAGCGGCTGTAGCGGCTCGAGCCCGTCGCTGAAACCGTCGTGGAAGTTCCCGACCTTCCGGATGCCTGCGTCATGTCTTCCCATTCTGCTTCCTCCTGATTCGGAGAGGCTGGGCACGGATGTCCATCATCACGCCTTCTCGTGCTTCGTCTCGGCCGCGTCCTCCGCCTCGACGGTCGTGACGAACACCGCCGCGGCGATCACGGTCGTGTAGAGGCCGTTCTTGTCCCCCTCAGCGGTCTTGGTCATGTTGAACGACTGCACTATCCTCCCGCTCATCTTGTAAAGATCCTCGCGCTCGTCCCAGTCCTGCTCAGCGTCGAACGGTATCCCGAGCGCCGTGGCCAACATGGTCGCGGCGAGGTCCTCGGCATAGTGGCCCGCATGCTCTGCGTTCGCGCCGTAGGCATGGTGTTCCGAGAGGTAACCGTACTGAGAACGGTCAGCTGGCACCGCGCACCCCACGGACGCCGCGACCATCCTGTTCGGCTCGTTCGTCGAGTTCCTTGCCATGACGCAGAACACTATCTGACCCGGGACGAGCCCCTTCAGGCCCTCCTCGGGGGTGACGATCGCACACCCCGGAGGAAGGATGCTCGACACGGAAACGATGTTGAATTTCTCAATTCCTGCATCCCTGAGCGCGAGCTCGAACGACTGCAACTCGTGCTTGTGTCTTCCCACGCCCTTCGTGAAGAAGAGCTTCTTCGGAATCACGCGCATGTCGTGGTATATTGTCAATGACTTGCACTTAAAAGTGAGCCCGCAGGATGCAGAACGTCCGCTCGGGGAAAGTAGAACAAGAAAAAGAAAGAGGGGGGAAGATTGAGTAGCAATCTGTCTTCCTGACCTTATATAAGCATTTCTTTTTGGCCCCGGGCGGGCCCCTTCCCTTGGCATCAACTTCATATACTGCCTATGTGCCAGGCCGCGTTTTCCAGGCTGCGGGGGGCACGCGACCGGAGGGGCCATGGGATCGGAAATCACCGTCGCAAGAACTCATAGGAGAACGGATCGAGAGCGATCCTCCGCTCCGCGGCGCGGAGATTCAGGTCTGCTTGCTCAGAGCCCCCTGAGAGACCATGCGCATGACCCTGTACAGGACCTTCGGGATCTCGTCGAAGCTGGCCACCGAGTACATCTTCCCTCTGCCGCTTGCGGCCATAGACTCACAGGTCCCAGGCTGGCAATCGTGGCTCTCGGTCATTATGACGAACAGGCGCTTGTATCTCGAAGCGGCCTCGGCGGGGTCGTCCCCCACCGTGAAGTTGCCGTCAGTGACCATGATCCCGACCCTGTTCCTAGTGGACGCGAGCCCGAGCTCCTCCTTTCCCCGCGTCAATGCCCACTCGATGTTGGTGTATCCCCCGGCGCGCGCGTCCAGAAGGTCCGAGATGATGTCGTCCAGATTCCTCGCCTGGTTCACCTTCTTCAGAACGCTCGGGCGGTCGTTGAAGGTTATGAGCAGATAATCGATCGTCTTGAGACGATATGCGAGCACCGCGACCGCAGCCGTCGCGATCGCGAGCTTGTCCCCGCTCATCGACAGGCTGGCGTCGAGCATCAGCGCGACCGCGAGCTTTCGGGGCTCCCGCCTCTCGACGATGATGTCCCTGGGGTCGACATGGCCCTTCTCGACCATGCCGTCCAAGGTCGACTCGATGTCTATCTCGGCCTCCTCGCCCAGCCTGTACTCGTTCCTCGAGATGAAGTTCGGGAGCGAGACCGGCCCAAGTAGCTGGAGCACCCTTCTGATGGTCGCCTTGATTGCGATCCGTTTGGCCATCTCTATTAGCCCCTGGTCATCAAGGCTGATCCTCAGCTGAGCGTAGTTCTGCGCGATCGCCCAGCCTATGTCATCGTCGCCCGAGAGCGGCTCCTCCCCGTTCTGCTCAAGGATCCTGATGAGGTCGGGGATGTCCCTGCTCCTGAGCCTTTCCTCTTCCGACCTCCTGCGGCGCTCGAACTCCTCCTTCTTCGCGTCCTCAAGCCTGCGGGCCGCGGGGGACTGCGTGATGGAGAAGCATTCCATTACGATCTCCTCGATCACCTCGTCCGCGGTCTTCTTGGACTCCTCCCTCATCTCTATCCTGGTGGGCAGTGCCATGTGGGCGGCCTTGCCCACGCCCTCAATGAGGTCCGAGGAGAGCGTCTCGGACATCCTCACGATGCTCATCGCGGCCCTGACGCTCGCGCCTCTCCGGATGTTCGGGTGGCTTCTAGTCCGCCTCGTGATCCATACGGCCCGATCGATGAGCTCCTCAGACGCCTTGGGGAAGTTCTTCCTCACGATCTCGACCTCCTCGGCCTCGGACTGGTAGTCCAGGAGCAGTAGCTCGAAGCGGTCGGAGAGCGCCTCGGATAGGGCCGTCGTTGCGACGAACTCCCTCGGATTCTGAGTCCCGATGACCACGAACCCCGGAACCGAGCGCACGGTGCCTATCCTCGGGATCTCGATGATGCCTTCGTCCATCGCGGGAAGCAGTATGTTCTGGACGCCCTCGGGCATGCGGTTCATCTCGTTCATGAACAGAACCCCGCCCTCCCTCATCGCGCTCGTCAGCGGGCCTGGTATGAAGGCCTCTGGAACGTATCCCTTCTCGAGCACTATCGGCGGGTCGAACCATCCGGACAGCTTCTGCTCCGTGTAACGCTCGTCCCCGTCCACTCGGAAGATTGGCCGCCCGAGATGTTGGGCGACAGCGACGGCGAGAATCGTCTTTCCAACGCCGACCGGACCTTCGATCATGAGGTTCTTGCCTGAACTGACGGCGGCGAGTGCCTTCTCGATCTCCTTCTCCCTGCCGACGATCCGGCTCTCTCTCTGAATAGCCGCGACGCCGCTCATTCTGGCCATGATGCAAGACCATCCTGCTCATGCGGGTGAGGGATATAAATGGTTCGCCAGACCAGTCAAGCGACTCTCACGGCAGCGGCAGGATGAAGCAGAACATGCTGCCTCTCGATGAGTCGTCATACACTCGATTCTCGACCCAGACCTTCCCGCCGTACCTCTCGACGAGCGTCTTGACGAGCACCAGTCCCATCCCGGCCCCCCTCGACTTCTGAAGGATCGGCCGGTCAGGCCTCACGAGCTTCCTGAAATCGCGAGTGAACACCTTGTCCTTGAACTCGTCAGGTATGCCGATCCCCCGGTCGGCGACGACGACCTTCGCGTGCTTCCTGCCCTCGAAGTCGACGGTCGACAGCTCCACGTCGACGATGATCTCATCGTGCTCGTCGTACTTGATGGCGTTCGTGAGCAGGTTGTACAGCACCTCGTCCAGGAAGCTGTCGGCCATGACATAAACCTCGTGCTCTGGCAGGACGAGATCGATGTCGATCTTCTTCGAAACATAGGCGCTCCTCGAATCGGCCGCCGTCTGCCGGATGGACTTCGTGAGGCTGGTCGGGACCAGCTCGCCCCCGCTCGTCTCAAGCATCTGGGCAGAGCGCCGGACGTTCCTGACCAGGTGGGTGATGCTTCTGGCGGCCTCCTGCGCGGACGAGAGGTACCTATGCTGTATAGGAGACAGCTCTGTGGTTCCCATGACGACCTCCAGGTACGCGTTAACAGGGTTCACGAGGTTGCCCACATCGTGCGTGAGAAGGTCGAGGTACATCTTGACCTGGGTCTTCGCGTCCTCCGCTTCCTTGAACATCGAGGAGTTCTCGACGGCTATGCCGGCGATGCTGGCGTATGCCTCCATCATCTCCATTGACTCCTTGGTCGGAATCTTGCCGTCCTCGGGATAGTCCAGCTGAATGTATCCGAGGATGTTCCCGTCCCTGTCGTACAGGCCGAAGTACAGGAGGTCGAGCTCGTGCCAGCTATCGGGGCTCTTCCTGGCCTGGCGGGCCTTGTCGGGAGTTTCTATGAATACGAAGTCGGACCCGCTCCCCTGCTTCTCACCGGGAACGAAGTACCCGGTCTTGGTCACCCTGAAGACCTCCTTGAAGTCGGAGAGCACCACGCTCCTGAGGATCATGCTGGACCTGACGGCCTGCTCCTCCTCCTCAGTGTAGCCGGTCAGCGCGTGCACCGTCACGCGGTTCGAGCCCTTCGTGAATATGGATACTCCAGTCTTCCTGAAGCCGAACGTGAGCGCCATGGAGTCGGAGACCTTCTGGAGCACGATGTCCAGGTCGTCAACCCTTAGGACGCTCCTCAGGAGGTCGAGGATCTTCTGGATCCTGGTCGTCTTCAGCTCATTCTCCTGGAAGAGGTCCGACACTCGCCTGTACATATTGTGGTTCTCGATGGCCACGGCCGCCAGGTTCGCGAAGAGCTCCATCTCGCGCACGGACTGCAGCGAGGGGAGCCTGCCGCTCTGCGGATAGTCCACCTGCATGTATCCGATGAGATTCCCGCTACGCGTCATGAGGGCGAAATACAGTAGGTCGAGCTCGTGCCAGGAGTCCGGGGACGGCCTGGGCTTCCGCGCGGCGTCCGGGTCCCTGACGAGGACGAACTCCTCGGGTTTGCCGTTCTGCTTCTCCACTGGGACGAAGTACGTGGCTCTGGACAGCTTGCAGTCCTCTCGAAGGTCGGAGATGATCTCATCGTGTGCGAAGGCCTTGGGGGATGCATCCAGCTCCTTGCGGTCAGCCTCTGAGTATCCCGCCATTGCGTGTTGCGAGAACACCTGGCTCTTGTCGTCGAGCATCGATATGTGGACGAGGTCGAAGCCGTATATCTCCCTCACGGACTCGCATATCCGCGTGAGAAGAGCGTTGACGTTCTCCACATTCATCAGGCCAGAGGTGAGCTCGTAGATACGCTCCAGGCTCTTGATGTGACGATTCGTCATGTCGTCCGATTCCGAAGGGAGAGTCGGTGGTGCGGACATCTGCGGGTGCATATAGATGGCCTGTCAATAAAAGCCTTTGTCGCGCGGTTCGATCCCGAGAATTCAGCCTAGGAAGCTTTAAGGCCCAATCCCGCAATCGACTGGCGAGACGATGAAGGTCCACATAACGGCTGACATGGAGGGAATTGCGACCATCTCGCACGACGAGCAGGCTGACTACAAGAGTCAGGAGTATCCGCGGATGCGGGAGATCATGACCGACGAGGTCGAGGCCGCGATACAGGGAGCGAAGGACGGCGGCGCGGACAGCATCATCGTCTGCGATGCCCACGACACGGGCAGGAACCTGCTTGTCGAGAAGCTGGATCCGGAGGTCGAGGTGGTCCAGGGGAACCCCTACGAGCTCGGGATGATGAACGGCATCTCGAAGGGCTTCGACGCCTCCCTGCAGATCGGGTACCATTCAATGCGGCACACCCACGAGGGCACCCTCGGGCACACCTACACCTACAACGTGGCTCAGCTGAGGTTCAACGGCACGGTCATCGGAGAGTCTGGGCTCAGCGCGGCGATAGCAGGCCACTTCCGGGTGCCCCTGGTGTTCGTCTCGGGGGACGCGCACGCCGTGAAGCAGGCCCAGATGCTCGTGAGCGACATCGTCGGCGTTCCGACGAAGACTGGCGTCGGAATCTACGCGGTTCGGTCGCTGACCCCGAAGAAGGCCTGCGACCTGATCAGGAAGGGGGCCAAGAAGGCCGTCGAGAGGAGCAACGAGATCAAACCCTTCATCGTCGGGAAGCCGGTCGTCATGCAGGTCGAGCTCGAACGGCCCCTCATGGCGCAGTACGCCTCGAAGATACCGATGGTGAAGCGGGTGGATATCAAGACCGTCTCGTACAAGGCGCGGGACGTCATCGAGGCCTTCGACGTGTTCAATGTGATCAACCAGCTGGCATCCTATGCGAAGAGCGAGGGCCCGCTCTGAGTCGATTCGGAGACCCGGTCCTGTACAGGTCTTTCCGGGAGCCCGCATGTCTGCAGCGAGAAGTCACGTCCGAGTGCGGCTCAATCCAGAAATATCCGGCGATGCCTAGTCCTACCTAGGAGGCAGATACAATGGGAAAGGCAAACAAGGGAAGTGAGTATGTGTGCGGAGTCTGCGGCACGACTCTGGTCGTGACGGAGTGCGGGACCGGATACCTTGAGGACATCGTCTGCTGCTCGCAGCCGATGAAGGTCAAGGCGGCGAAGGCCAAGAAGAGCAAGCCGAAGAAGGCCGTCAAGAAGAAGTAGCCGCGAAGGTCTCAAAGAAAACCATTCCGTTTTTCTCATGTCGCGCCGGGCGACGCGTGAAGATAATTAACCGGCGCGACCATCTACGGATGACAGATATGGCAGCCAGGACCAACAGGCCGCGGATCAGACAGATGCGCCGCCAGGAGGTCTCAGATCTCCCAATCCTCTGGACCAACGCGGGACTCCCTTTCAGGCCCAAGGGGAGAGACTCGATGAGGAACCTCTTGAGGCAGCGGGACAGAGATCCCGAACTGTTCATAGGGGCATTCATGAAAGGAGAGATGGTGGCTGCGGCGATTGCCAGCGACGACGGGAGGAAGGCTTGGATAAACCGCCTGGCGGTCGTGCCAGAGCATCGCCACCGGGGGCTGGCGCTCGCCATGATAAGGCGGTGCGAGTCCGTGATGAGGAGACGAGGGCGGCACGTGTTCTGTGTCCTCATAGAGGACTACAATGACGAGTCGATGAACCTCTTCGGAAAGGCTGGCTACATGCGCGAGGAGAGCATCCACTACTACACGAAGAGAGACAGCGGGGACTACTGATTGGCTGCGGTCCTCTCCGATATCCTCTCAGAAAGGCCTAATACGCTGAACCTCATAGACAGCAGGCGTGACTGGCGGATCCCCCAAGTACGTCTTCCGAGACACCGATGCGTTCGAGGTGATGAGGGCGCTTGCCCGGAGATCAGGGCTCGAGGAAGGCGGAAACGACCCGTTCGACGATGCCCACGGATGCTTCCTTGGAGACGAGCTCATAGGCTGCGCTGGGCTCAAGATGTCCGACGGAGTCTTCACGGTCGAGAACCTGGCCGTCGACGAGAGGTTCAGGGACGAGGGCATTGGTACAATCCTCGTGCGAATGATCGAGCAGGACGCGCAGAGGAGGGGCGCGACGGGCATATGGGCGCTCGCCAGGGCGCCCGAATTCTTCAAGAAGCTCGGCTACGCAGAGGCGGACCCTCCTGCGGGCGGAAAGCCTTCGATGCTAGGCTGCCTGAGTTGTCCTCAATACAAGAAGAGCTGCAACCCTGCGCTCATGTTCAAGGCGCTTTAAGGAGACCGTCAGAGGACGGCCTATTCGCAGAGCTTTGCTCCCTCTATCCTGGCCTTTTCGAGCGCCACGTTCTTCCTCGGGGCGAGCGCAGGGTCATCAGTGTTCGCGAGAAGCACTTCACCGACATACTCGTAGTCAATCGCCGAGAAGAACGATTTCACGATGTGCAGGGCGGGCTCGAACACAATGGGCCTTTGGCTCCCCGCACATGACACGAACAGGCCCTTCGGCCTTCTCCGGCCGACGTATGCCCTCTTCTTGTGGACGAAGCGCTCGACCCAGTAGTTCTGGCACCTGTCGATCATCGCCTTCGTCTGCGCGGTGACCCCCATGAAGAAAATGGGCGATGCAAGGGCTATGGCGTCGACCGCGCGGATCCTGGAGTATATCTCCCTCATGTCGTCGTCCGCCATGATGCACATGTCGTCGGGACCGCATCCGGCGCATTCCAGGCAAGGGCTGAACTCCATCTCTGCGAGGTTGAGCCTTTCGGTCTGCGCGCCCTTCGACCGCGCCCCCGCCAGGACGGCCTCGAGAAGGTCCGCAGTGTTGCCTTTCAAGGCAGGGCTGCCGAGGATGCCGAGCACCTTCGTGACCGTCGTAGTACCTCCTGGGACGAACGATTGACTGCCAAACACTCATCCTTTATATCTAATTGGCGGGTCAGACAGTACGCAAGGTTAATTCGAGCTTCGCGAATACAGTTCAGGTCTGATCGATTTGGCGCAGAATAGGTTCGAAGGGATGCGAGTGCTCGTGACCGGCGGCGGCTCCGGGATAGGACTGGCCACCGCGCAGGCATTCCTCGAGGAAGGAGCCAGTGTCGCGATCCTGGACGTCTCGAAGAGGAACGGGGAGAAGGCGTTGGCCCGCCTGGTCAAGGAGGGCCACAAGGCGCTCCTGTTCACGGGGGACGTCTCGAGGCAGGCAGATGTCAGGCGGATGGTGAGAGCGGCCACGGGAAAGCTCGGAGGGGTCGACGTCCTCTTCAACAATGCTGGAATACTCGTCGAGGGCACCGTCGAGAAGGTCTCGGAGAAGGACTGGGACAGGATCATGGGCGTCAACGTCAAGGGAGTCTTTCTCATGTCGAAGGAGGTCATCCCCATCATGCTCAGGAAGGGAAAGGGCGTGGTCGTAAACAACGCCTCCTGCAGCGGCCTGGTCGGGGACAGGAATGCAGTCGCGTACAACGCATCGAAGGGCGCCGTCGTGCTGATGACGAAATGCATGGCCCTCGACTACGCGCAGAAGAACATTCGAGTGAACTGCGTGTGTCCTGGCGAGATCGAGACCCCGATGTTCCTCCAGGAGGCGAGCGCCAGGAGGATGTCCGTCGAGGAGTACAGGAAGGAACTCTCCGCATGCCACCCGATTGGCCGGCTCGGCGTTCCTCGAGAGGTCGCCAATGCCGTCCTATTCCTTGCCTCGGACGACGCCAGCTTCATCACTGGGGCGGCGTTCTCAGTCGACGGCGGCTACACCTGCCAGTGAGCCCGGATGTGGCTCGCGCTGCCGAGGGACCCGAGGAATACGTTCCGGAGCCTTCCTGAACCACTTCGCGGAAAGTATTATGCTAGGCAACCGTATTCAAAGGGACGCTCAGAGATTGACCCGGCAGGCCGGCGAAAGGTTCTCTGACGAGGAGGAATAGGATTGACGTCACAGAAGCTCAAGGACATGTTGAACGCGGCGATTGCGAGGGAGATCCAGGTCTCCATCCAGTACATGTGGCAGCACGTGCAGTGGATGGGAGTCGACCACTTCTCCGTCAGCGACAAGTTCCAGGAGGTCGCCGTGGAGGAGATGAAGCATGCCGAGAAGATCGCCGAGAGGCTATGGTACCTCGGCGGGGTACCGACCACGAAGCCGTCGCCGATAGACGTGGGCAACAGCCTCTGGGAGATGGTCGACAACGACATCAAGGCCGAGCTCGAGGCGATTGAGATGTACAAGAAGATCGAGAAGCTCGCGGACTCGGAAGGCGACCCGACCACACGGTTCATCTTCGAAGGCATACTCGAGGACGAAGAGGACCACCACGACTTCTTCACATCGCTGAAAGAAGGGAAGAAGAAGTAGTCTGGGGCATCCGGACGGGCTGTCGCGTCCAGCGAGACAGACGCCCTTTTTCTTCTGATTGCACAGCCGTCGCGAGAGCCTGCCCGATCAGGCCTTCCTCTTGCGGCCGAACAGCTTCCGCTTTATGAGCTTGATCTTCTGCCGCTGGATGGCCTCTGTCGGGTTCAGCTTCTTCGGGCACGACTCGACGCAGTTGAACTGCGTGTGGCAGCGATAGACGCCGCTCTCTGACTCGATCAGGTCCAGGCGCTCATCAGGTATCGAGTCCCTCGTGTCCACGAGGAACCTGTAGGACTTGAGGAGCGCTGCCGGTCCCAGGTACCCAGGGTCGAGCCAAGCCATGGTGCACGAGCTGGTGCAAGAACCGCACATGATGCAGTCGATCGGCTCGTTGATCGGCACGCGCTCCTTCGGCATCTGGATGTACTCCTTCTCCGGATACGGCTCCTTGCCCACAAGATACGGCTTGACCGACTTCAGCCTCGAGAAGAAGAGGTCGTAGTCCACCGCCAGGTCCTTCACGACCTTCTGGTGCGGCAGCGGGCTGATCGCGATCTCCCTCTTGTCCAAGAGCGTCGCTACCTGGGTCTCGCAGGCAAGCCTGACCTTCCCCGCGATCATCATCGCACACGAGCCGCACACGCCGGCCCTGCAGCAGAACCTGAACGCCAGGGTGCCATCCTGATGGTTCAGGACCTCGAAGAGCGCGTCCAAGACCGTCATGCCCGGCTGCGTCTTCACGGTGTACTTCTGCCAGTACGGTTCCGTGTCTGCCGACGGGTCGAACCGTTGCACTTTCAAGGTGATGTCAACGTCGGCCATGTCAGTACCTCCTTGCTTCTGGCTTGTACTTGGAAACGTCCACAGGAGAGTACGTGATGACCGGCCCGAAGGGCGTGTAGGTCGCGATCGTGTGCTTCAGGAACTTGAGGTCGTCCCTGTCCTTGAAGTCCAGCCGCGAGTGCGCTCCCCTGCTTTCCTCACGCTTGAGCGCCCCAATGGTGATCGCCTCAGCGACATCGAGCATACCCTCGAGCTCCAGCGCACGGATCAGGTCGACGTTGTACCCCTTGCCCTTGTTCTGGACGGTTATGGCCTTGTACCGCTCCTTGAGCTCCTTGATCTTCGCCAGGGCCTCGTCCATGAGGCTCTTCGTCCGGAAGATGCCGACCTTGAGGAACATGGTCTCCTTCATCTCTGTCCTGATGTCCGCGTGGTTCTCGGTGCCGTTCCTCGCGAGCAGGCCGTCTATGCGCTCCTTGGTTTCCCGCATGCACTTCATGATCGCGGCCTCGCCCTGCTTCTGGTCCTTCTTCGCGAGCACGAAGTCTGCAGCGACCCTGCCGGAGATCTTGCCGAAGACGACAGTATCGAGGAGCGAGTTCCCGCCTAGCCTGTTGGCCCCGTGAACGCTAACGCACGCGCACTCGCCCGCGGCGAAGAGCCCCTTGAACTTGGTCGCGCCGTGGATGTCGGTGTCTATGCCGCCCATCGTGTAGTGCTGGCCTGGCTGGATGGGCACCGGCTTCTCGATCGGGTCGACCCCGACGAAGTTGATTGCCAGGTCCCTGATCCCAGGCAGCCGCTCGAGGATCTTCTCCCTGCCCAGATGCCTGAGGTCGAGGTACACGTAATCCTTGCCGTCGATCCCGCGTCCCTCGTTGATCTCCGTCTGGATGGACCTCGACACGATGTCCCTCGGGCCGAGCTCCATCGCCTTCGGGGCATACTTCGACATGAACCTCTCGCCGAGGCTGTTGATGAGGTACCCGCCCTCTCCTCTGGCGCCCTCGGTCATCAGTATGTTCGTGCCAAGAAGCGACGTCGGGTGGAACTGTATGAACTCCATGTCCTTCAACGGCACGCCGCGCCTGAAGGCGGCCGCGAGGGCCGAGCCGGAGCTGATAAGCGCGTTCGTCGACCTGCCGTAGATCTGACCGCTCCCGCCAGAGGCGAAAATGACCGCCTCGGCCATGAACGGCTCGAGCTCGCCCGTCTTGAGGTTCCAGCAGATCACTCCCCTGCAGGAGTCCCCTTCGAGGACCAGGTCGACGAGGACCCTGTCCTCGTAGAGCGGCACGTTCAACTTGACCGAGCGCTCCCAGAGCGTGTGCAGCATGTAGAGCCCGGTCTTGTCTGCCGCGAAGCAGGTCCTCGGATAGCCCGCGCCCCCGAACGGCCGCTGGGCGATCTTTCCGACGTCAGTCCTCGAGAACGGGCACCCCCAGTGCTCGATCTCGTAGATGCATCCCGGGGCCTCCTTCGTCATCAGCTCAGCGGCATCCTGGTCCGCGAGATAGTCGCTGCCCTTGATTGTGTCGAAGCCGTGCTTCTCCCAGGTGTCGTCCGCTCCCTGGGGATTGTTCGCCAAGGAAGCGTTCACCCCTCCCTGTGCCGCTCCCGAGTGGGACCTCACGGGATGGACCTGCGAGATTATCGCGGTGTCCACCCTCGGTGCTGACTCTATGGCCGCGCGAAGGCCTGCCAGGCCCCCGCCGATTACGAGAATCTTGTGGTAGTACATCTGTCCCATCTCCTCACCCGTGTATGAAAGGCCACAAGATGACGATACCCCAGACCAGCATCGCGATGCCGAGGATCCATAGGCCGATGTCCACGGCCTTCCTCCTCTTGACGAACATCTCGAAGTCGAAAAGGACGGTCCTCGTGCCGTTCAGCCCGTGGAAGAGCACCAATGCCAGCATGGAATAGTCGACCGCGATGTACAGGACCTGTCCCAGGCGCTCATGCACCCAACTCACGGTGATGTCCGCGCCGACCTGCGCGTAGTGGTCGAGGAATATGTGCGTCGCGAGCAGTATGACCAGCAGCCCTGCGGACAGCCTCTGCAGGAACCAGGCCCATGTGCCCGCGACCTTGCTCGTTGCGATCCTCTGCTCCGCCATCAGAACCACGCCCCGTCGAACAGGCCGTGGCTGAACAGGACGTAGAACGCGCCCACGACCAGCACCGCCGCGATGGCCATCATTATCCAGAAGACCTGCTTCTGCCTTCTGATGCCTATCCCCATGTCGAACAGGACGACCCTGAACCCGTTCATGGCGTGGTAGATCACCGCGCAGACGAGCAGGAAGTCCATGAACACGAAGGCGGGCTCTGCCGTAACCTTCATGAGGTCTGCGAAATTCTTGCTGCCAATCGATGCCTGAGACAGGAACGACAAGTGCAAGAAGACGTACACCACGAGTAGGAGACCGGTCAGCCTGTGACCGACCCATGCCCACATTCCCGTCTTCATGTTAGTGGGCCAGAACTCGCTGTTCCTGCCGAACAACCATTTGAAGCTGCTCATCTTCATTCAAACACCTGACCATTGTGCGCTAACCAATGTGTCTGACTCGAAGGCGATTTCCGCCCCCGCGTCCCCCGGACGCCTAGACTGGGTAGAATATACTTAAGCATTCCTCTTCGAACAAATATCAGGCGTGTTTCCTGCCTCTAGCTTCAATTTTCGATGCATATTCGTGACGATATTTTCGAAATTCGTACTAAACTGCTGAACAAGTTTTAGTGTGCCGAACCCGCCGCCCCCGCCGCGCGCCCGTGCCTGTCCCCACTGGTCGAATCTCATCGCGAAGAGAAGTGGTGTCATCCAGCCCTCGCGCAATTCAGACAACAAATAAAGTAGTGAAATCAAGATACAGCAGCAGAGGAAGACCCATGGACAAGTACCAATGCAACGTGTGTGGCTATGTCTACGACCCGGATATAGGCGACCCCACCCAGAACATACCGCCTGGGACCGCGTTCGAGGACCTTCCTGACGACTGGACATGTCCGGAGTGCGGGGCCAGCAAGGACGAGTTCACGAAGGTCTGAAGGCACCGCATCGTCGGCCGCGCATGGGTCCGCACCTCGCTGCATAATCCTGGTACTGAGAGCGCCTCGGGCAACGCAGGCCGGACGGTCGGCCGATGAGTCAAACGCTCGTCTGGGGATGTGTTGCATGATACTCAGAATCGCCATGATAGGTTTCGGGAACGTCGGGCAGGAGTTCGCCAGCATGCTCCTGGCGAGGAGAGAATGGCTTCTGAAGGACAGAGGGCTCGACGCTGAGGTCCTCGCGATCTACACCAAGAGCAGAGGCGCTCTGCTGTCTAAGAGGGCTCTGGACCTCGGCAAGTGCCTCGAACTCGTCAGGGGCGGAAGGAACCTGTCCGAATACGGCCCTGAGTCCACCTCCCTGAGCCCGGTGGAGCTGATCTCGAAATGCAACGCGGACGTGTTGATCGAGCTCTCGCCCCTCAACATAGAGTCAGGCCAACCAGCGATCGATCACATCGTCGCCGGGATCGAGAATGGCATGGACGTCGTGACCGCGAACAAGGGGCCGGTCGCATTCGCGTACAAGCGCCTTAGGAACCTGGCGCGGTCCAAAGGGATTCACTTCAGGTTCGAGGGGACCGTCATGGACGGCACGCCGATATTCAACCTCGTCGAAAAGACGCTCCAAGGCTGTGAGGTCCTCGGCCTCGAGGGCATCCTGAACAGCACCTCGAACTACGTGCTGACCGAGATGACCTCGGGGAAGACCGTAGAGCAGGCCGTCAGAGCGGCCCAGAAGGGAGGGTTCGCCGAGGCCGACCCGTCCCTCGACCTCGAAGGCTGGGATGCGGCAGCCAAGATCACGGCGCTCGCAAACGTTCTGATGGACGCCGATACGACTCCGAAGTCCGTCGACAGGCAGGGCATCGGCGGGATCGAGGCAAAGGACATCGAAAGGGCCTCCAGCCTGAACAAGAAGTACAAGCTCATCGCGCGCGCGGAAGCGGCCGGAGAAGGCATCAGGCTCTCCGTCAGGCCTGAGATGATCGGACCCGACAGCACCTTCTGGTCAGTCGACGGGACATCGAGCGCTCTGACGATCAGGACCGACCTCATGGGAGACCTCACGATATTGGAGACCAACCCGCGCGTCACGCAGACGGCCTACGCCGTCTTCTCCGATATTCTGTCCGTTCTCGAATCGATCCGAGCAGGCACGGCGCACTGACTCCTACTCGACCTCCAGGCTGAACTCCATGTTGTCGTAGTAGAATCCCGATTTCGTCCTGTAGTCGTATTCCGAGCTCAGGATGGTCAGGTGGCCGGCCTCCTGGCCAACCAGCCAATTAAAGACCTCCATTGCGGCCTTGTCGCTGGCGCCTGCGCCCGCCGCCCTGTAGTACTCTATCGACTTCTTCTCCACCTCGATTCCGAGCTTGAGCGCCTCAAGCTCGCCGGCATCGGGGTTGAACTTCAGCCGCCTGAACTCTCTGTCTTGGAAGACCGAGATCTTCGGGTAGCTCTCGTCATGGCCCTTCAGGCCGCTGAGCGACGCGAACCCCATGCCTTTCTGCAGCCTTCCCAGCTCCTCGACCAGGATTTCCACGTGCTTCTGCTCCTGCTTCACGAGGCTAGCGAAGGTGTCCCTGGTCCGCTTGCCCTTTGCGTTCTTGGCCACATCGTCGAAGAATGACTTGCCCTCCAGCTCCATCTCGATCGCGTTGGTCAGTATGCCCGTGATTCCTTCAGCTCCCTCTCCCATGATGAGCACCTCCCGCGTAGATGAGCAGGACCTCGGAATATAGGATTTTCCACTGAATGCCCCCGGACCCCCGGAATATAACGGTGCGAAAGTATCTTAACCCGTGAGCCATTCGGAATCCCCCATGACCGCAGCACCGTTCATAAGCACCTTCATAGCGTTGGCATTGATTCCGGTGGCGTTCCTGTTCACGCACGCGTTCTTGAGCGGACGCCGGGGACTGCCCTACCACAAGGTCACGGGCACCGTTGGTATTCTGTGGGACCTGAGCGCATCAGTGTTCTACATGCTCTACAGGCTGGTGGGCGGGAACGTCGACAGCCACATACTCGACATCTCGCCCAACATGGTCGCCTACTTCGCGGTCCACGGGATCGTGGCAGTCGTGGTGATCGCGCTCGAGCTGACCATGCTGGCGACGGGGCTCCTCCAGTGGAGGCTGAAGAAGAAGTTCAAGCTCCACAGGAAGCTGTCCATACCCTTGTATGTGTTCTGGTTCGGGGCGTTCCTGTCCGGAGAGCTGGTGTACATCGCGTACTACCTACTCTGAGGGATCATTGCGCGGTGGAGCCGCCGTCGACCGAGAGAGTTGCGCCCGTCACGAAAGAAGAATCGTCCGATGCGAGGAAGAGCACCGCTGACGCCACCTCCTCTGGCCTCCCGATGCGGCCCATCGGCTGCATCGCCCGGCTCTCTGCGAGGTACCTTCGAGGATGGTCCGACCTCTTGACCTCCTTGGCGAGCATCGGCGTGTCGATGACCGCAGGGTTGACGCAGTTCACCCTTATGTTGGAGCTCGCCAGGTCGAGGGCCATCGCCTTGGTCATGATCGTGATGGCGCCCTTCGAGGCGCAGTAGGCGGGGCAGGACCTGTTGCCGATCAGGCCGGCGTCAGAGGAGTTGTTCACGATGACCCCGCTGCCCTGACGCTTCATATGCGGGATCGCGGACTTCGACACGAGGAACGTGCCCTTGAGGTTCACATCGACCACGCGGTCGAACTCCTCTTCCGTGGTGTCCTCTGCCGTCTTCTCGAGATAGATCCCAGCGTTGTTGAACAGGATGTCGATCCTTCCGAACCTGCTGACGGTCTTCTCGACCATACGCTTGGCGTCCGAGGCTCTGGACACATCGCCTTTGACGAAGTCCACCTCTCCGAGCGGGCGGAGCTCTCGCAACGCGCGCGCGCCCTTCGCCTGAGACCTCCCCGACACCATCACTCGCGCCCCCTCTCTCAGGAACAGCGAGGCCGTCGCCAAACCCATCCCTTCGGTACCGCCCGTTATCAGCGCGACCTTCGACCGCAGTTTCATCGGACCGGTAGCGGAATGCGCGCCGCCCCAAAATACCTTGCCGGTGCGGTCACTTCGCGGCGGTCATCGGCAGCGCCACCCTGAACACGCTGCCCTTCGAGGAATCGCCGGGCACCCTGTCCTCGACCCAGACCATGCCGTGGTAGGCCTCGACTATCGCGCGAACGATGGACAGGCCCAGTCCGCCCGCGGGGGCGCCGACCTCGTCACCCCCGAACCTGCCGAAGACTATGTTCTTCTTGGAATCGGGGATGCCAATCCCATTGTCCGCGATTGAGACGCACCAATACTTCCTCGGCTCGACCGTGAACTCGCCGATGCTCACGTCGACGACCACCTGGTCGTGCGGGTCGTAGTCTATCGCGTTGCTGATCAGGTTCGTGAATATGTCGTTCGCCAGCTCGTTCCCGAGGACGAAGTACCTGTGGTTGCCCAGCTTGAGGTCCACCTTGACATTGCTGCTGTCGGTCGAGCGCTTGACCTCATCTATGCTCTCCCTGAGCACCTCTCCGAGATCCATAGGCCCGAGGTTCTGAGCGCCCTCCTCCTCGATCTTCATGAGCATGTTGGCCCTCTGGATCATCTCGCTGATCCCCCAGGCCGCGGCTGCCGCCCTCTCGAGGTAGCTTGCGGTCTTCTCCTTTGCGGGCTTGTCCGCAAGCGCCAGCTGGAGATAGCTCGTGATGGCCTGGTTGTAGTTGTTGATGTCGTGCGCGACCACGTCCGACAGGAACTTGGACCTCTTGACCATCTCGACCTGGCTCTGGAACATCGTGGCGTTCTCTATCGCGACGGCCGCCAGCTGGGAGAACAACCGCATGGCCTCGATCGTCGCAGCATCCGGGAGGTTGGACGAGAGCGAGTCGTTGATCTCCATGAATCCAATCGGCTTCCCCTCACGGTTTCTGAAGACGAACCTGATGTAGTCCAGCTCGTGCCACTTGGCAGGATCCGTCCTCGGCTCGCCGATCTTGCCCAAGTTCTCGTAGAAGGCCTCCTCCCCCTTGATGATCTCGCCGGGCTTCGGCCTCAAGAGGTAAACGTTCTCAGCGATCTTGTTCTTGTCATCGATGTCCAGATAGAGGCGCTCGGCCGTATACGTGAATTTCTTTATCCTCTTCGACCGCTCAGCGTCGTATCCGTAAGTTGCCTTGACCCTGAAGATGAGTCCCTTCTCGTCCCGCACTCCGATCACAAGGGCCTTCATGGAGAAGAGCTCCGCTACGGTCTCGGCGATCGTCTGGAGAACTGTGTCCACGTTCTCGACCGTCATCATGTAGGAGAGCACGCTCAGCATCTCGCCTGCGAGTCGCGGAGGCGTCGTGTCTCTCCTCATCACCGGCCTGTCTTTTCCCTTCAGCGCGGAGTTCTGCATCACCCATCACTGGACTGTGTCCTGGAACGATTATTGAGTGAAAACACCCTCTCCTATTATAAGTTGTCGAGATTGATATGGCAAAGGCAGCGCCGCCAGGCGCGCGCAGCCATAGGAGTCAACCAGGCTCCCTAATCCCCCTAGTCCATAAATATCTGGAACGTCATTTCAACTCCGGGGAAAGCGATGGCAGAGGAAGTTGAAGTGGGGACCGTGACCATATTCTTCGCGAAGCCGAGCGTCGCGGCGATTGACATCACCTCGGGGACCCTTTCGATGGGAGACACTATCAGGATCCGGGGCGCCACGACGAACTTCGAGCAGAAGATCGAGTCCATGGAGATAGACCGCAAGCCCGTCCCGAGCGCCAACACAGGCCAGTCCGTCGGTGTCAAGGTGAAGGAGAGAGTCCGCCCGCATGATAAGGTTTTCAAGCTAGTGGGATGAGAATGGACGGGGTCCGAGCTTCCCCCATCGATTGGCGGGGCTATTCGCCGACCTGGTCCCGGACCAGTCTCATCGCCTCCTTGAGCAGGTCCTTCTCGTTCAGGTGAGGGCCGCAGATCGCGGTTTCGACCTCCTTCAGGAGCTCCTCATGCTCCTTTCTGGAGATCCTCATCACCCTCCGCAGACCCTCAAGGATCTCCTCCTCCGGACCGGAGATGATCCTGTCCGCAAGCGCGACCTCGAGGACGGTCCTGTATATTCTCCTGAACTCCATGTGGTCCATGGCGAGCCTCTTGACGATCTCTAATTCGAGCGCCCTGTGCTGCTCTTCGGTGATTTTCAGGTGCTTGCGCAGCTCCTCGACGAGAAACCGTTCCGTCGCGGTCACCTTGCCATCGTTCCAGGCGGTCTGAAGAGCCCGCCTGTAGGTTTCGGTGTCCTCGTCCTCGCTCTCGACTGCCTCCCTGCGCTTTCGTTCCATGTCCTCCAGGTCGGACATGTCCAGAGACCCTCTGGATATCGCCTCGCAGACGATGTCGCACAGCTTTATGTGATGGGAGGTGAGGTCGTCGATGTCCGCCACCTTCATCTCCGTGACCTTCCCGAGGTTGTGAACCGGCACGACACACTGCTCGACCTTTGCCCTCAGGTTCTTCGCAATTGAGAGCCCGCCCGGAGTGAGATAGTATCCGTTCATCCTCTGCCTCATGCCCTGGATGTGAGCCTTTCGCTCCTGGATGAGCCCGTCGCCGAGCAGGTCCTTGAGATACTGGGAGAGGTGTTTCCTCTGGATCCCAGTCCCGAGCGAGACGGACTCCTGGGTCAGCCCCGACGGGAGCTCGAACCTTTCGTCCATGTTGGTGAATTCTGAGAGGTATAGCAGGATGCGCTCCTTGCTCGTCAATGCTGTGAGCTCGTCGATTGGCATGAGCGGTGGAATCCCCCTATCCGGTATATTGTGCTTTTCGGTGAATCCGACCCCGGAAGCGAAAGTGATTAGGTCTAGGATGCCCTAGTCGGCACGGGCGATGCATGATCGACAAGAGGGCCGTGATCTTCCTGTTCATTCTTCTCATAGGGATCGTCGTCGCGCTCGGAATAATCATCGCGCTCTCGGGACAGCACCTCTAGACGACCTGCCGACATTCGCCCCGGATGACGAATTCGGATGCTTCCGCTTCGAACTTCGGCGCTACACAACTTTAAATTCGGCGCATAGAATATAATCATTATTCTGAAAATGTTGATATATAAATCAGTAATGCCTCGGTGTTGCCAAGTGACGGCTGGCAAAGTCGATTTTTGACAGCGGCAGTCCGAATCCTTGTGCATTCATTATTTATATATAAATATGTGAATGAACTGATTGTGTAGCGGGAAAACCCTAATATATCGCTCAATGCTCAGTAGATACTCGATAGGTATGCACGCACACTTCCGCAAAGGAAAGGATTGTTCGCCCGCGCATAGCGGGAACGCGCGTGCATTCCACAAGTGATGGGCTGGCTAGGCGCGAAAGCGGGACCAGCCGGAATTCACTTTTGAGGAGGTGCAAGAGATGGCAATGAGCATAATCTGGAATACCTACAGGTCGATACACCTGGACAAGGTCAACGGACGCACTCCGAGGGCCGGCAGGAGGGTATCGAGGAACCATGTCTCCAGCAAGAGAAAGCTATGAGACGGGCAGCAAACCCCTTAATTGAGTCTTTATCACATTCTCTGGCAGCCCGCTCTAGCCAACGGTCAACATCCGCTTCCAGCGCCGGAGCGTCTTCTTCGTCAGCCCAGTCAGCGTCTCCGGATACTTCACCGGATCCTTTAGTTTGAAGAACCACATGGCCCCGGCCGTCCTCCCGAAAGCGGAAATCGCGTAAACCACCCCAAGTCCGAGCACCCAGTCCGAGTACCTCGCGTAGAACACTGTGACCAGATACCCGCCGATGATCGAGCCGATGAAAGTCGCGACGCCTATCAGGGTGTTGTAGACGGCGAAGTACTCCGCCTTCTTCTCTTCGGGCGCGACGTCCAGGATGTACGCGAAGAAGGCGACGTTGGCCATCGCGTTAGCGAAGCCGAGGGCCGCGTTGATCAGGTAGATGTGCCACACCTGCGTGGCGAGGGCGTAGACTATCGGAACGGAGATGAAGGCGAACCTCGAGATCAGGATCTGCGGCATCGGCCCGATGAGGTCCAGGAGCTTTCCGACCTTTATCTGCGACAAGAGGGTGGCCCCGGTCGATATGACCGTCATGATGGCGTACTCGAGGAGCGTCGCATTAAGGACCTTGAAGTAGGTGAAATACATGGCAGGCCAGATGATCGACATTATGAAGTTGAAAGCCGTGTTCAGGATGACGAGGTCGCGGAACGGCTTGTTCTCCTTGAGCTCGTGCGTGAACAGATAGGACTTCAGCCCGAACGTGAAGATGCGCCGTGGAGAAGCATAGAGTTGGCGCTTCTGCTCTTTCACCTTCAGGATCATCAGGGAACCGATGATCCCGCTCAGGCCAGCCATGAAGAACGGGAGCGCGAATACGACCAGGGTCTCGTTCTTCTGCTCCACGCTCGCCCCCGGCATGAGCGTGTTCGCGAGCAGGCCGGAAATCAGGGTCCCGAGGAGGCCCGCGATGGAAGACACCGCGAAGAACCTAGACATGACAGAGCCCCGGTCCCTGGCCGTCGTGCGGTCCCCCACGAGTGCGGACCATGTGGGTATCATCATGGACCCCACCGCGAGCTGAATGGAGACCAGGACGATGAGCTGCCAGGGCTGGATGACCCCGATCATGAAGAAGTACATCACGAAGGAGATGACGCCCCCGACAACCAGGAACGGTATCCTTCGCCCGAATAGGTCGCTGAACTTGCCCCAAGGGACCTGCATCACCGCGGGGAAGAGATTGATGACCGCCTGGAGCCAACCGATTTCTGCCGCGGAGGCCCCGATGTTGATCGCGAGGGCGGGCACGAACGGGTCGGCCAGGCCTCTTCCGAAGCTCACGCCCACCTGGTTGGAGTACATCGAGGAAATGGCTTCCTCGCGCTCCTCGGTCGCAGCTTTCCCGGCTGCAACGTGCTCATCAGTCAAGCTGCCCATCCCTTCACCCCGGAATCAACTAGCATCCGTATATCTGCCTTTCGGCTGGAAGGGGCGCCTACGAGGCGCCACGCTCAATTCCCGATGCCAGCAAGGTGAAAATCGCGGCCCGGGGCGGTGGACTGGAAATCATCCAAAAGACTATATATTAACACGAGCCGATACAGGGACGGTGGGAAACCTGACAAAGGCCTACTGTGTCAAGTGCAAGAAGTCCGTCGAGATGAAAGACCCGAAGAAAGTGAAGCTGAAGAACGGCAAGCCGGCGACCAAGGGCTCGTGCCCGAAGTGCGGCACCAAGGTCTTCAGAATCGGCGGCTGAAGTCAAACCCTTCAGAAACAGGTTCCAGAAGACCCGGGATGACCACTCCGAGCATCTCCCGAGCGTCTTCTGAAGACACTTTATTTCCGCATATTCAGGTGTGAGCCTCTTCTGGCCAGCGCCCCCAAGGACCTGACAGCCCTCCAGATTGTCGGATATGCCAGCACGCCGTGCTGACCGAAGACCTTGACGACTTCGTCCGTCCGCTCCCCGGCGAACACGCTCACGACTATCGGCGTCCGCCCGGAGCGGCATCGTCTCTCTGCGACCTCCAGCAGCCTGTCGGTCACGTTCGGGGGCTGCAGCTCGAGGGACATGATGATGGCGTCGACGCCCGGGTCGTCCTGGATCACGCCTAGCACGGAGTCGTACATCTCATCGGTCACCAGCGACGTGAGGTCGACCGGGTTAGCGACCGAGGAGAACCCAGGCATCACGCCCTTCAGCGAGCGCTGCGTCGTCTCCGCAAGCGCAGCCATGGAGAGCGCGGCCCCGCGCTCGACTGACTCGATGAGGTCTGCCGCGATGACCCCGTATCCCCCCGCACTCGCGACGACGCAAATCCTGTCGCCGGAGATCTTGCCTAGGACGGCGAGAGCCTTGGCGGTATCGACGAGCTCCTCCTCATCGTAGACGCGCGTGGCACCAGCCTGGGCAAGTGCGCCGTCGACCAACGCCTCTGACGATGCTGAAAGGGAGCCGGTGTGAGAGCTTGCCGCCCGCTTCCCAGCCTGGGTTCGGCCTGACTTGAGGATCACAACAGGCTTCCTCGGGCTGATCCTCTGGACGATGTCCACGAACGCCCTTCCGTCGGAGAACGACTCGAGGTATATCGCTATGACGCGGGTGTCCTTGTCGGAGGCCAGGTAGCCGAGCAGCTCGTTCTCGTCTATATCGGTCATGTTCCCGAGCCCGACGCACGAGGAGATCCCGACTCCTGCGCCTCTCGCCCTCTCCAGGAAGGAGACCGACACCGCCCCGCTCTGAGACAGCAGAGCGACGCTCCCCGCGGTCGGCCGCTCGCTCCTGTCGCGCGGGATGAAAAGCGTATCGAGCCCGATGGACGGCACCAGTATGCCCATCGTGTTCGGCCCCAGCAGCCTCGTCTCGGAGCCGCTCACCGCCTCGACGAGTTCCCTCTCGCGCCGGGCGCCTTCGTCCCCGGACTCGCGGAAGCCAGAGGCGGTCACGATCACCACGCCGACCCTCTTCCGGACGCACTCCTTGAGGGGCTCGAGCGCGAGCTCCGCGGGCAGAGATATCAATGCAAGGTCGACCTCGTCCGGGATGTCCAGCACGGACGGGTAGCAGCGCAGGCCGAGTATCTCCTGGTTCTTGGGGTTGACTGGATAGAGCCTGAAATGGCCCGTCGAGAGGTTCTGGAGCGCCACATGGCTGAGCTTTGACGGGTTGGCAGACGCTCCGACGAGCGCGACCGACCTGGGCCTGAACAGAGCGTCCAGCTCTCGCTTCATCGCAGGACGATTGGATTAGGGGCTATTATCAGTTAGGCTCCAACGGTCCACATCGGCCTCAGGAAAGATCAGAAGATAAAGGGTTTCGTCGAAGAGGCCCGGGGGCATCTTCGGCTCAGGTCTGGATCAGTAGTACTTTGTCGCGGACGTTATCTGCTCGTCCACCAGGATCTTCCGCTTGCCCAGCTCCTTGAAGAAGGCCTCGGGGTCGACGGTCGCCTCAGCGGGGAACACGCCGGAATCCTTGATCTTCTTCGTGTGCTGCCAGTGCGCGACGATCGCCGGCGGGACCGAGGTGTCCCTTGCAGAAGACACGCCGCGGGCAGGGTCGTTCCATGTCACGATGAAGTATGTGACAGTCCTCGGCATGCCGTCCTTGGTGCCAGTGCAGTCGACCCTGAACATGTCGTACTCGAACTTCTCCTTCGGCGGAGCCCCTCTGCCGGCCTCGACGCCCTTCTGGTACATCCTCGTGAGGTAGTCCAGGGGAGATATGTTGTACGGGTCCAGGGGCTTCGCGTCCGCGAATCCGAGGCCCCTCAGGGTCAGGAACGTGTTCATGTCGCTCGCCGGAAAGCCGATCCTGAACGTGACCCTCTTCGCCTTCAGATACTTGCCCATTGTCGCTGGCTCTGAGTGCTTGATGAAGTAGGCCTTGACCTTCCCTATCGGGTCGGGCATCGTGACCTCGGTCTCGCCCCCGAGTATCGGCTGCTTTTCGTACTTGCCGTTGATCCATTGCACGGACTCCTGCGTGAACTCATCAAGGACCGTCCTGATGGAGTACCCAGGCCAACCAGCCTCCTTCACGGGGAGCGTGTTGCCCCAAGCACACACGATGTCTATGTTCTCGACGGAGTCGAGCCGCTTCGCGCCCGCGGCGCCCGCAACGTTCGTCATGCCCGGAGTGCTCCCGAGGCCGACGGTCGCGTTGATCCCCGCATCCTTCCATTTCTTGTGCAGGTCGATCTGCTTGAGGCAGGTGTCGAAGAAGCCGCCCAGGTCGGTGTACGTCGCGCCGCCCTTGAGGCAGGCGTCCATCACGCCGAGGTTCGTCTGATACCACGCGCAGTTGATGACGCTCTCGACCTTCTCCTTCTTGATGGTCTCGAGGACCTTCGCAGTGTTCGTCGCGTCGAGCTCCATTAGCTTCAGCTTGCCCGAGATCTTCAGGTCGTCCATCGCCTGCTTCACATTCGCCATCTTCCTGCTCGAGGCGATGATGTCCTTCTCACCGCAGAACTCGATCAGGTCCTGCACGGTGTATGCACCTATCTGCCCCGAGGCGCCCAGTACCAATATGCTCATCGATTCCACCTCCCAGTATCTCACTTGTTCATGTCCAAAACCGACTCAAGGATTAGACACTCTCCGTACAGCCACATTCTACTTAAACCTTGTCTGGAAAATCAGAACGAACCAGCAAGGATTGGTCCCGAAGTCGAATCAAGGATAACAGAAGGGGGAAAACACGCAACGAATTGCGAAACCGACAGCGTCTATGAGAATCGCCTGCTTCTCTCAGGCCCGCTTCGCCTTCGGGCGCGTCTTCTTGGCCTTCGCGACCTTGATCTCCAGGGTGTTCCCGACCATCTTCGTCTTCGCGGAGTCCCGGTCCAGGACGCCCTTGGATTCGACCTCCAGAAAGTGAGGTCTGCACACCTGGTCGCTAGAACATGCGAACAGCTGCACGCCGTTCCTGCCGACGCTGACCCGGATGTTCTCCCTGACCACCTCTGGCAGGAAGACCCTCAGCTTGAACTCGGCATCCGTCTCCGACAGCTCAAACCTGGGAGTCATCGGGAGCGGGCCGGCCCAGGATGTGACGCGGTGCTCCTCGAAGTCCCATATCATGTGGCCTCTGCCCTGCTCGATGTTCGACATCTCCTCGTCGAAGTTGCGGAGCAGGTCCTCCGCGTCCCAGAACCGGGACATTTCCACGATGTCGCTGATCTTCCGGCCCTGCAGGTCCTTCTTAGCCATACATGTATGACTTCCCCAGGCGTTCCGCCTGACTCTGTCTTGCAGCGAGCAGCTCCTTCGTGCGCTCGACCGTCGCCTTCACGTTCTCGTCGATCTTCTCCGCCTCTTCGTAGAGCTCGGCCAGATCGATCTTGACGGCTGGAAGGAGCTTGGTCACGGCCTCGACAAGCTTCGCCGCCCCCCGTGCGTCAGGATAGAGCGCGTTCGCGCTTACCAGGAGCACGATTATGTCGTCTCCGAGCCGCTCCCCCTCGCTCAGGAGTGCTCCCGAGACGCCCGTGATCATGCCTATCTTGAACTGCTCGATGCCGGCCTTCTCGATCATCTGCCGGGCGCGCACGGTCGACCCGACGCCGAACACCCGCACCTCGGCCTCGGGTTCGACCCCCTGCTCCGTCATGAGCCCTTCGAGACCTATTATGACCTCGTAATTGTTCTGCTTCGACCACTCCATCATTGTCTTCGCCATCTGCCCAGTGAGGATGAGCGGCAGCTGGAACTCCGATGTGAGGATAGAGAGATTCTTGTAGCCCATCACGCGCATGGGATAGGTCGGGACGCCTTCCTGGACCAGGGCCGCGGGCGGCATGTCGTCAGACACGACATAGGCCATGCGGGTCATCTTCAGCGATTCTGCGATATAGCTGCCAGCTATGGATCCGACCATGCCGACGCTCGGGAACGCAGACACAAGCGCTCCGCCACCGGCAGAGGCACCTTTCACTAGCTTAATCTCGAACATCCACTCAGCCCTTTCACGACTCGGAAAGCCATCACACTTCTAGTAACTTTCCACGAACGGGTTCATCAACACCGAGGCGCGGTGCATGCGCCAGCCCGTCTGGTTCGTCGGTGGCGACCGAACACGACTTCGCCGCCGATGATCGTCTCCAGAATCCCCATCGAAGAGATCCGCTCAGGGCCATCGAAGGGGTCGTCTGAGAGGACCACGAAGTCCGCCAGCTTCCCCACGGCCAGGGTCCCCTTGGAGGCCTCGTCAAAGGAAGCGTGTGCGGCTTCCTTTGTGTACGCAGTGATTGCCTCATGTACCGATATCCGCTGCGAAGGGTAGGGCGCGCTCACCGCGGAATGCACGCCATAGAGCGGCCCCATCGGCATGCAATCAGAACCGAATGCCAGCCTAACCTTCGCGTCCAGGACCTCCCGAAAGGGATTGTTCCGGCTCGCTCTCGCCCTGCCAATTCGAGAGACATACATCCCCTCGGTTCCACCCCACTCGCCTATGAAGTTCGGCTGCATTGAGGCGATGATTCCGAGCTTGCTCATCTTCTTGAGCTGGACGCGGGTCGGCAACTCGAGATGTTCGATCCTGTGCCTGTGGTCGGGCCGCGGATCATTCTTGACGGCGGACTCTATCGATTGCAGAGCGGATTCGATGCCCGCATCCCCTATCGCATGGATCGCGAGCTGCATCCCAGCCTCGTGGGCCCGGGATGCGATCTCGTCGAGTTCCGACTGCTCGTGCACGAACATGCCCTTGTTTCCAGGGTCGTCGGAGAACGGAGCGCTCAAGGCTGCGGTTCGGGCGCCAAGAGCGCCGTCGCAGAACGCCTTGACCCCGCCGATCTTCAACAAATCGGAGCCGATCCCCGTGGGGACGGACAGTCTCAGCCTCGAGTCCAGGACGCTTGCCGGAGTGTTGAAGTTCACCCTGACCTTCAGCCTCCCCGCAGACTCGGCCGCTCGGTAGACAGAGAGATGTTCTGCCTCGCCGTTGTCCGTAATCGACGTGACGCCGAGCTAGTGCGCCTTCTTGGTGGCCAACGTCAGACCCTTCATCATCTTCTCCTTGTCCGGGGCTGTCGCGGACCGCACTATCGACACGGCACTCTCGCGCAGTACACCCGTGAGCTCGCCCGAGGCATTGACGTCCACGTCAGGAGTCTTCTCCGAGATGCCCAGGACCGATACCGCCTCGCTGTTGACGGAAGACAAGTGGCCGCACACCCGATGTGCGACGGCCGGATGGCCAGGGCATGTCATGTCGAGGTCGCTTGCCGTGATGAACCTACCGTCGGTCCATCCGCTCTCCTTCCAGTTCACAGCGATGACCCACTCGCCCTCGGGAATTCGCTTCGTGCCCTCTCTCAGGAGCGCCAAGGCCTCGCCGATCGTCCTCGTTTCCGACAGGTCGATCGTCGTCGAGTCCACCCCCATTGAGATGAAGTGCGTGTGGCAGTCGATGAATCCTGGAAAAACCGCTCGTCCGCGGAGATCCTGCTTCTCGCAGCCCCTCGGCGCGCTGCGCCTGACCTCGTCATCGTCCCCCAAGGCCACGATCTTGCCGCCCTCGGTCGCGAGCGCGCGGACCTTGCGCCGCTTTCCATCGAGTGTGTACACCCTGCCGTTTGTGAACAGCGACGCCAGACATCTCATCGCCATGAACAGGTCTCAGGTTGCGGTATCATCCACAAGAGATATTAGGCTTGACCCAGGAGCGCCCGGCGCTACGGATAGAGCATCTTCTCCACTATGGACGTGAACGCCTGCTCGACATTGTATCCCGTCTTCGCCGACGTCAACATCGCCTGCGCCTCGTTCTTCGTGGCGAACATCTCGAGGTCCTGATACGGGACACGCGTCTCCTCCCTGAGATCGCATTTGTTGCCGAGGAAGATGATGGGGACCTTTCCGGTGGTCGACGTCATCGCCTTGATCCAGTATCGGAGCTCGCCGAGGCTCTCCTTGCTGGTGACATCGCAGACGGCCATCGCCCCTTGCACCCCGTAGAAATAAGCCTCGCGGAGCACCTCGCGGAAACTCGGCTGGCCCATGATGTCCCATATCAGGAGCATCACCCGCTCGGGGTCGCCTGTCTTCGGGTTCTTGACCTCGATCTCCTTCTTGGTGACCTTGGTGCCAATCGTCGCGATGTACTTGTCATCGAAGACGTCCATGACGAAACGCCGGATCAGGCTCGTCTTCCCGACCCCCGCGTCCCCGATGAGACAGATCTTCAGCTTCCGCAAATCGTCGCTCTGTGGCACTTGCTGCAGCTCTCCTTGTCTGGACAATGTATGGAGAGGTGTGTAAAAATAGCTTTCCTCTCGATTCGCTCGACACAGTCCTCGATTCATCGCTGCGCTCGCCGAATTCTCCCGACTCATCAGAGAGAATACAAAGACACTTATGGATTGAATGCGCTTACGTAATCTAGGATGCGTCTTAGTAGGAGCAAACCAGAGCTGTGACCAAGGCTCCCGGATGGGGATGATGCACCTCGTGACGGAAACGCTGTAATGCGTTAGACGCAAAACAGGAGGAAAGCAATATGTCCTGCGGAAAGTGCGGTGCGAAGGCAAAGAAGAAGGCTAAGAAGGCAAAGAAGAAGAAGTAATCCGGTCCGCGGATGAATACCTGACTCTGGAGGGTCTCTCATGGCTGTGAAGAAGAAGAAAACCTCGAAGAAGGCCGGAAAGGCTGCCAAGAAGAAGGGGTACTACCGAGGGAAGGAAGTCCTAGCGGACCGCTCGAGATGACCTCAGGAACCTTGGTGTTACTGCACCAGAAGTGCGCGGATCGAATCTTAACAAATCTTTTCCCCATTTCATTATCATGCATTTTCTTGAAACCAGACCGTTCAGCGAACGCGGGAGCCTCATCAGCCGCGATCCACCCACGGTGACCCATTCGTCGATGTCGTATCTTCTGGCGAACCTTCTCGCGATCTCGGCCCTCTGCCTTCGCGTCAGCTCGTAAGCGCTGCTATCGTCGACGACGACGTGGAAGCCTCTTCCTGAGAACACGATGCTCACGCAGTCGTACTGTTCCATTAGCTCCCCGAAGAGCTCGTAGGCCTGCCTCCTGGCCGCCTTGAACTCTAGCATGCAGAACGAGAGCCCACGACCCGCCTGGATCTTCTGTCCTATGTGGCCATGGACGGGACAGTCGACGTTCTCGGGGTCGATGTCGAACGCGAGTTGCTGGCCGTCGTAGTTGTAGCACCCGCTGCAGCCGCGCCGACCCCTGGAGCAGCCGGAGCATTCGGCGATGTCGACGTACCTGTTCCGGTCATAGTAGACGGCCTCTGGCAGATACCGCACCGCATAGGACCTGAGGTCGGCCGCGCTCCTCCACCGGTCGACGATTATCACATTGTCCTTCTCTCTCTCCCGGGCTGGAAGAACGATCCCCGTGTGTCTCCCGAGTATCATCGCGAACTTCATGTGCTCCTTCCGGTCGCCTATCCATCTCTGCACGCCACGCACATCAAACTCCGATGTGTAGAACTCGCGGCGCTCGTCCAGTGTGGAAGGCCTCATTCCGTGAGGAAACCGCAGCACGGAGACACAACGCGCGGGAGCGAGAATAAAGCTTTTCAAATATGATTAATAACAGAGGAGGTTCTCGCCCCTCGACAGGAACAATGCCGGCTGAAAGGAGGCTCCTCTGGGCGATCAGTTTCCATCACCTCTGCAATGATGGCACGCTGATGGCGCTCGTCGCGCTGATCCCCGTGCTCAAGGATCAGATGAACATATCCTACTACGATGTCGGCCTCCTAGGCCTTGGGCTCCTGGTCACCGTGGTGGTCCAGTATGCGGTCGGCTCGTACGCGGACAAGCACTTCTCGAGATACCTGCTGGAGGTCGGCGCGGCTCTTATGGCGGTCTCGTTCGCGCTACTGCTGCTCGTGAACGACTTCACGGGCATATTCACAGTCGTGATAGTGATGAGGGTCGGGGCCGCCTTCTACCACCCGGTCGGCATCAGCTGGATCACGCGCGCGTTCGGCGGCACGACCCTGGACACCGCCCTTGGGATACAAAGCGGTGTCGGCAACCTGGGAGTCATAGTCGCTCTCGCCTCATCGGGCTTCCTCGGCGAGACCTTCACATGGAAGGTCCCGTGCGTGTTGTGGGCCGTCCTGAACATGGCGGCGGTCATCGGCGGACTGATTGCGATACGCGAGACCGGCCTCAGGCCGCCGGACAGCTCGAAGCGGGAGGCGATCAGCCCTCTCGCAACCTTCAGAAAGATTGGCCTCCTGGCAGTGCCGATCGTCTGTGGCGGGGCGCTCTATCAGGTCTCGAGCTACTTCGGGCCGCTGAGCCTCACGGGCCGCGGAGGATGGACCCCTGGGAGCGCCGACTTAGTGTTCGCCATATGGATAGGCATCGGGACGATCACATCGTACTCGTACGGCAGGATTAGCGCACGGATCGACAGGGGCACTATCCTGAAGCAGGCGTACCTTGTGTCTCTCGTTTCGGTCATCCTGCTCGGTCTCGTGAGCGCATGGTACCTCGTCACGCCCGTGCTCGTGTTGTTCGGAGCGTTCCTGTATCTGACGTATCCGGCTCTCTTCGCGATAGTCACTGCTGCGACGGAGGAGGACGAGCGTGGGACCGCCTTCGGGATACTCTTCGGGTTCCAGCTGGGCGGCGGCGCGGCCACCGTCTACGTGTGTGGCATTGTATCCAAGTTGCTGGGAGACCCAGCATACTCGTTCGATGTGGTTGCCGTGCTCACGGCCGTCTCGGTCGCATCGTTCATCATTTGGGACAGGAACAAGAAGGGCGTCGCGGCGAGGGCAGGCGATTCGGTCTAGAGCCGGCCCTTCGGCCCTGGCTGGAGGGTCGGCGCGGGCTTGAACTCCTTCGTGGCGGGAGCGACCCCCGGCCCCTTCTGGAATTCCACTGTCTCCTTGGCTATCCCGTACTTGGCCTCCTGCTTCCGGATCCAGAAGACGATGACATCGACGACGACCGCGACTATGCCGGTCATGTAGACCATGTCGAAGATGTTCGCCCCTCCGATGCTCAGGATAGAGGTGTTGCCTGTCGGCGCTGGGAAAGACAGCATCGCGGAGAGGTGGAACACGTCCGCGCCGAGGATCGTACCCAGTATGCCCGCCGAGTACGCAAGAGGGGCGGCCTTGCTGACGTCGATCCAGAACGCTGAGAGGGAGAACAGGCCGGCGGCCAGCGCAGGGGCGAGGGCCGCGGGAAAGTCGGCCACTATGCCGACGTTCTGCTCAGGCCTCGTCACAAAGTACGAGATGAAGGAGACTATCACGACCCCCATCAGGAGCTCTGCCAGGTCCACGCGCTTGGACCACAGCAACGATGCGCAGAGGAGCAGTGGGATGATCGCGCCGCCGATGCTCAGGCCGATCCACCAACCGTTGTACTTGAAGATCGGAATGGTGATCGACCCGAGGAACAGGGTCACGAACACAATTACCCCGACCTCGGAGCCTGTGAACCCCACCTTCTTGAGTACCTTCCAGATCAGCGTGACGTACGCGTAGATCAGGAGCACCGCCAGTGCGCTTATCACCAGCAAAATGAGGGTCGTCTCGTCTGCCATTCGAGCATGTAACCGCACACAGCCGATAAAACCCTATTCCCTCACCGGCGCGTCTGGAGTCCGAGGAAGCCCGAATCACGCTCCCTCAGAGTAGACATCCGGCATCATCGATATCCTCATGGCCAGCTCCTCGATGGCCCATTCCACCTCCGAGTCGCCAAGGTAGACCAGGTGAGCTACGCACGAACAGTCCGAGGACCCGAAGCCGGGAACAGGCACTGTGACTCCTTCGCAACTTATGAGAGATCTCGCGACCGCACACTCAATCGACTTCCTGTCGGTCGGGATGGAGATGACTGACATCACATTCGCCTTCGCCAGCAGGTAGTCGATGTGCCACCTGGGCTTCTTGGCCCGTCTCCTGTGCCGCCCCACTCTCCCTTCGATCCCAGAGAGCGCAGAGCCGACGTATGCGTAGACGCCGGGGCCGAAGTCGAACGTGCCCAATGCGCCAATCCTGATGCGGGCCTTCTCCTCGAGGCTCATCAGGATGCAGTATGCGCCCCTCATGACACCACACAACGCATCTCGGAGGTTCAACCTATGCCGCGCGCGTCGCCCATGATGCGGAAACCAATATATCGCAGGATGCCATAATAGGCATCAGAACTCAGGGATGGGACAAAGTGGACGCAGCCTCGCTACTCTACGTTCCACTGGTTGCTGTCGGCTTCGTAGTGCTTAACCAGGGAGCGAAGTTCATCACGGACAACGCCGTCGCGGTGTCCAAGAACCTGGGCATAAGCAAGTTCGTCGTCGGCATGCTCATAGTCTCGACACTCGCCGCGATGCCAGAGGTCATGATATCGATCATCGCGCTCGAGGAAGGCTCGTCACAGATCGCGCTCAGCAACGGGCTCGCCTCGCACGTCGTCACGATCTCGTTCGTCATCGGCATGACCGCAATCATGGTGCCCCTCAAGGTCACGCGGGAGGTAATCATGCGCGACGCGGTCTTCCTCATGACGGTGACGATCGTCGCGTCCGTCCTACTCCTGGACGGGAACCTGACGTTCCTCGAGGGTATCGCACTGATGGTCCTGTTCATCCCGTATACGATGAACCTGCTGATGATTGAGCGGAACGCCGACCCGAAGGAGCTGGCGGAGTCGATGGAGGACGCGACGATACAGCTCGAGCTCATGGGGCATCTGGTCGGCAGGAAGATCGAAATCCGGGCGGGGCTGCGCTGGCTCCTTTTCGGCATCCTGTGGACCGTCATCGGGGCGGAGCTGGTCGTCCGGAGCATCATGGGCATGACTAATAGCTTCTCGCTCAACCCATGGCTCGTCGGGGTGACGGTGGTCGCAATCGGGTCGACCCTTCCGGACATCGCGGCCTCGTACCATGCGGCGAAGAGGGGCTTTGGGGACCTGGCCCTCGGGGAAGGTATCGGGGCGAACATCGTCACGCTGCTCCTGACCTTCGGGCTGATGGGGATCATAAGGCCGTTCAGCTTCAGCTACGGGAATGTGATGCCGCTCCTGGTGGTGGTGAATCTCTCGACGTTCCTGGTCCTCGCGTTCATGATAAAGAACATGAGGATATCGCAGGTCGGCGGCATAGTCCTGGTCAGCATCTACATGGGCATGGTGCTCGCGGTGGTGCTCTTGGGCCTCTGAGGCCGTGCAGAGCCATCCTTACCGGCCGCTCCATCGAGCTTATCTAGGACCTAGCTGCATTCCGAATCTGGGTCACGAGAGGCGGTAGCGTTGGCAAGTCAGATGATAACGGGCCTTGAGGTCGGAGATGTCGCCAAGTACGTGTTCCTGTGCGGCGAGCCGGAGCGCGTCCCAAGGATCGCCGATGGATTCTCGGACGCCAAGGAGGTCGCTCGCCACCGCGAGTTCTGGGTCTACACGGGGAAGCTCGGGGGAACGCCCGTCACCGCCGCATCCACTGGCATAGGAGGCCCGTCCGCGGCCATACTCATCGAGGAGCTCGCGAACCTGGGCTCTGACACCTTCATCAGGATAGGGACCAGCGGCGCCATCGCGGACGGCCTCGAGAAGGGCGACTTCGTCATCTCGACCGGAGCGATCCGCGCGGACGGCACGACCAGGAGTTACGCGTGGCCAGAGTTCCCCGCGGCGGCGAACCACGAGGTCGTCGTCGCCCTCGTCGCGGCCGCGAAGAAGATGAAGGCCAGGTTCGACGTCGGGGTCTGTCTTTCGGTCGACGGATTCTACAGCGAGAACAAGGTCATCTCAGGGGGGAAGCTGGCCCCGATGTCCGGCTCCGGATACATGCCGTCCTTCATGGACCATCGACTCGAGGACGCGAAGAAGATGGGCGCGAAGAACATGGAGATGGAGAACGGGACTATCTTCACCCTGGGCTCGCTCTTCGGGCTTCGCACGGGCGCGATATGCACGGTCTCCGATGTCGTCCCGTGGCATCCGACCGAGAAGGTATTGGACTTCGAGAAGAACATGGCGGACTGCATCAAGGTCGGCATCGAGGGCATGAGGAACCTGATGGCGATGGACTCTGCGAAGGCGGGGTCGAAGTTCTGGTCCCCAAGCTTCGAGTGAGCTCGGCGATCGAGGCCTATCTAGAGGACCTCGACCTTCTCGCCGGCTTCTCAACTGGCTTCTCCTGAGGCGCGCTTGCCTTCTCCAGCTCGGCGAACGGTGCTGGCCACGGGACCGAGTGGATGCTCGGGGAGCCCTCGCGGTCCCTGAAGTACTGCTG
>JAJYIS010000084.1:0-6294 GCA_021789945.1 Thermoplasmata archaeon
CACATGGACGAAGTGCCATAGTGCGGGAAAACCGCGAATAGAGACATTTCCGAACCTCAGTCAGAGCGAAACCCGAACGGAGGCAAATCAAAAGAACACGAAATGAGATTCATACTGGGCGCGGGGATACTTCAATATAGAGGTTTTTCCGAGGGAGAGCCTACTTGCTGGCTTCATTCTTCTTGACCCCAGCCCTCACGAGCTTCTTGATCAGAGAAGCGGGCATCTTCTTGTTCAAGGGAAGGTGGACGGCAGACTTGGTCACAGTATAGCCTGCCAGCAGCTTCTTGTGTTCTGCGATGACGGGAGGTCGGATGTAGAGGCCGATGTAACCTTTCTGGAGCCCGAACCACGCCAACCACCCTTTGTAGTCGTAGAAAGCCATTCCGTAACTGATGCCTTCCAAGGCAGCCGGTGCCGCAGCCTTGATCGCGGCCCTCACCTCCTCAAGCTTGTCTTGAATTTCCTTTGGCGCACGAGATATGTACTCGTCAACGTCCTTGGCTGCGGACTTCATTGCTGACCCCACCGAATGGATGCTATTTAGGGATTTGTCCTGACCATGCGCGCTGGTCGAGGGGCCTTCCTTTGATGCCATTCCCTTTGGTCTCTTCCGAAGAGAAGGCAGTGCGGCATAATACTTAAGAATCGAATAACCCGTGCGCATCGCTAGCACAGCGGGGAATCGCTGTTCACGCGGGGGTAGAAGGATGGACACCGGGGATGTTGCCTGGATCTTGGCGGCGACTGGGCTTGTAATGCTTATGACTCCAGCACTTGGATTCTTCTATGGAGGACTGGTGAGGAGGAAGAACCTTGTCTCGACTATCGTCGAATGCCTTATCATCTTCGCGGTCGTCAGCCTCGTCTGGGCGCTCTGGGGATACAGCTTGGCCTTCGGGCCGAATGTCGGGGGCTTCATCGGCAACCTGGACAACATAGGATTGAACGGCGTGGGCGCTCAACCGAATGTTCTCTATGCATCCACGATTCCCGCATTGCTCTATTTCGCGTTCCAGCTCAAATTCGCCGCCATTACGCCTGCATTGATAATAGGCGCATTCGTGGAACGAGTCCGCTTCAAGGCGCTTCTCATCTTCATTGTGCTGTGGGCAACATTCATCTATGCCCCGATCGCCCACTGGGTATGGGGCGACGGCGGATGGCTCAAGAACATGGGCGTCCTGGACTTCGCTGGAGGCCTTGTGGTCCATGTATCCGCAGGTCTTTCTGCCGTCGCGGCTGCGCTCATGATCGGTCGAAGGATTGACGTAAAAGAAGCTGCGAGCGCGAGACCGAACAATGTTCCGTTCGTTATACTTGGCACTGCCCTTCTCTGGTTCGGATGGTTCGGATTCAACGCGGGTAGCGCCCTTGCCGCCAATGAAGTCGCAGTGAACGCTCTGGTCGTCACGAACTTGGCGGCCTCGGCCTCTGCAGTGAGCTGGATGCTCCTCGACTGGGTCAAGAAGGGAAAGCCATCGGCTGTTGGCATCTCAGTGGGAGCCGTGGCAGGCCTCGTGGCGATAACCCCTGCATCGGGATTCGTGAGTCCTTCCGCATCCATAGTCATCGGCATAGGATCTGGAATCATCTCGAACATGGTCTCGAACTGGCGTGTTCGAACCCGCTTGGACGATTCCTTGGATGTGTTTGCCTGCCACGGAGCCGGTGCCATCTGGGGTCTGATTGCCACGGGCATCTTTGCATCCGTTGCCCTGAACTCTGCAGGCGCGAACGGGCTGCTGTACGGGAACGCACATCTGCTCGGCGTAGAGGTCTTCGCAATTGTCGTCGTCGCAGGATTCTCCTTCTTTGGGTCATACCTCTTGCTCAGACTGATCAACATATTCACGCCTGTGCGGGTGAGCCCAACTGAAGAGGCAGCAGGACTGGACATGAGTCAGCTCGGCGAAGAAGCATATGGATGAGCCGGCCTGGCGAATGGGACACTTCGTTCGCGCAGGGAATCAGAGCTTGGCATCACGGCGATCTGATGCCTTGCCATTCCTTCCATGTAGATGCCATGATGTAATCGTCTACAGAGACAAGATAGCTAGATTTGATTTTGTGGTCAATCACCCGAGCCTTGCTCCGTCTGGAACAGGTCCTTCGGGAACGGCCAGGACCGGCATGATGCCATCTTGATATCCGATGTCAAAGAGCATCGCCTCGGAGACTTGACCCATTATCCTCCTGGGCTCGAGGTTCACGACGAACAATGCCTGCCTCCCCTCAATCTCCTTCGGGTCTTTCCGCTCCTTCTTCATTCCCACGATAGCATGTCGCTTGCGATCTCCGAAGTTGACGGTCAGTCTCACTAGCTTCTCCGATTCCTTGATATCCTCTACTGATTCGATTGTTCCGACGCGCGCATCGATCTTCTCGAACACACTGAATGGAATCGATGGCTTGATTGGGGCGACCTTGAACTCCTCCAAATCCGACCCTCCTCCTCTATCAGGAATCGTCCGCTGCAGACATGAACGTTCCTGAGGAGTCAACAGAAGGCCTCGTGGAACAAAGAACTCGGAGCTCCGCCCGACAATCGGTCGTCGGGTCAGTGTCTCTTGGCAGCGTCCCTCAGCTTCAGGAACGGATACGAGTTCCTGAGGAGCTGCAGCTGGGCCTTCCTCAGGTGCTCTCCGAAGGTCGAGCGCGAGACCCCTTCCCCTTTCGCGATCTTGTCCATCTTCATCTTGGCAGGTATCTCGAGGAGGCCATTCTCGAACGCGAGCACCAGCGAGTGGACCTGCAGCCCAGTGAGCCCTCCGAAGAAATGGATCGGGACCAACGACAGGTCGCGGACGACATCGAGCTGCTCTCTCGGCTGGTGCGATTGTATCTCGACCGTGCCCTGCTTCCTGACCTCAGAGATGAACTTCCGCAATGAGGCCTTGCTCTGCGACAGCACCCTGTAGGTCTCGTGGCCGTGGTCGTAGATCACCGGCGGGACCAGCCATACGCCACAGTCCTCGGCTATCGACGTGACTGACCTGTACGTGTGGCACCTGCAGGGAAGCAGCAGGGCGGCCGACATCCCGCTGTCGCGCACGAGCTGTCTTGCCATCAGGGCCTTTTCGGCCCTCTTCAGGACCGCGGTCAGCGTTTCCTCGTCCTCGGCGGTGACTTGGACTATCTCGTTGGATCCGTTGCACCACTGAACCATCTCGACTTCGGGGAACTCCTCGGAGAAGTCACAGAACGGACATGAATGCCTTATCCTAACCCTCGTGTCAAGGAAGTTCACGAAATCTGAATGGACCTTCGCACTAACAAGCTTTTGCCGCCCTAGGGAGGCTCTTGCTGGAACCTCCCCAGGGAGGCAGCAAGCCGATTGTCCGGTGCGCTGTTAGCTGTGTTGCGTGTCTCGAATCACGCTCTTGGAGGAGACCATGAGGCGATGGAGAAGCAACCGCAGCGCAGGAGAATTGAACGGCGCGTCGCGAGTGAATGGAGAGGGCAGTCCTTCTTCCTCCGCTCGCAAGGGAGGAGGGAAGATGCTCGGCGCATGTGGCATAGACTGCAAGGCCTGCAAGGCATATCTCGCGACCAAGGAGCAGAGCCAGGACAAGTACAGGGAGATAGCCGAGCTCTGGTCGAGTCCTGGGGAGACCTACAAGCCAGAGGACATACCATGCGATGGATGCAGTGGCGAGAGGCTCCACGAGTTCTGCAAGAGATGCTACCCAAGGAGGTGCGCCAAAATCCACGGCGTTGAGGTCTGCGGAGAGTGCCCGAGCTATCCGTGCAGCGAGCTCGAGTCGCTCTGGAGGTCCTTCAGCAAGGAGTGCGGATATGCTGCGAGGGCCAACATGGGTGAGCGTGCGCGGTCATTCAAGCACAGGGACGGAATTGTGGCAGCAATCCGGAGCCCCCGGCCGTCTGCCCGTATTGCGAGGATCGCCGGGCTCCTGTACCTCGTGAACGCGATAACGAGCTCCATCGGCTTCAAGTACGGCACTCAGGCGTTGATCACTCCAGGAAGCTCCGTCCTGATGGTCCCTGGAGACCCGGGAGCCACAATAGCGAAAATCCTCGCCTCGGAATCGCTCTTCCGTCTCGGCATGGTATGCGAGCTCGTCTCGGGGATAGCGCTCCTGCTCCTCGCCATTGCGCTGTACAATCTCCTGAGCGGAGTGAACAAGACCCAAGCCCGATTGATGGTGGCCTTCGTCCTGGTTTCCGTCCCCATCACCTTCCTGAACGTATTGAACGAGCTATCGGCCCTCGGCCTCATTCACAGTGGAGCCTCCTCGGGTTTCAGTCAGAGCCAACTCGACTCGTTGGTCATGCTATCCCTCGACCTACACAGCCAGGGCCTAGTGGTCGACGCCATCTTCTGGGGTCTCTGGTTGGTCCCGTTCGGATTTCTCATCCACAAGTCTGGCTTCATCCCCCGGATCCTCGGAATCCTGGTGGGCATCAATGGCATCACATGGATCCTGGGGAGCTTGTCGATCCTGCTTTCTCTCCCGTTCGCCAGACTAGCCCCGACGATCGTCGTCATTCCTTTCGGGGAACCATTGATGATAGCCTGGCTCTTGCTGAAGGGTGTGAGCGTCAAGCAGAAGGCACACCAAGGTCATAGAACTTCTGGGCCAGTGCGTGTAGGGAAGACCATAGAGAACAGCACATGAAGAGACGGGAAGGAGGAGTTTGAACACCACCAGGTCTTTGGGCGATTGATGCCTGCGCAATCCTTCACGGGACCATATTCGGACGATGATTCATGCGGACAACGGGATTCCGAACAAGACGAGCACAGATTCCATCTAGCCACTCCGCAACAGTCCGATATACGCCAGCTTCCATGCCCTCGAAGTAGTGCTCACTCCCGGGGACGCTGACGAACTCGACAACAGCGGAAGTCTCGGCGGCGGCGTAGGCTGCGTGATAGGGTGCGACAATGCCACTCGTGGCTATGGTCCTCCTGGCTGCAGTCGTATTGACGACGGAGGCGAGGCGAAGGAAGACATCGTGAGCGATTGCCTTTCCTCCCCTGTGGTCTCTCCCGAGGCCGGGCTCCGCTCGCACTCAGTTGATTCTGTGATCCTACTTGTAGACAAATGATTTCCAGGCAGTCACCTTCGCCTCTGCCTGAGTCAGGTCCCTCGACAAGGACTCGATCTTCCGCTTCTTCGCGAGAGCAGATATTCCACCCACAAGACTCGATAGGTCCATTCCTTATGCCTCCTAGGCTACTGCTGTGCCAACAGGACACAGGCCTAACGAGGAAATGGGCTTTCTACCGCCTGCGGGCGGCACCATTCTTCCATTCTCCAATCCGTTCGGATAGCTGCTGGCCTTCTTCAAGCCGCCCGAGGGCGGTAAATGATTAATATCCATAGAGCCGTGAAGATTGGCGCATGCAGCTGATTGATTCAGAGATCCAAGTCCGTCACGATTGCCCTTTCTGCGAGCTCTCCGGGGCATTTCCAGACGCGAGCATGTCTCACTGGTGCACCGAAAGCAGGGAAGTACTCGAGGTCGTGTCCTCTTCCGCCGAGGAGCTTTCTGCGGTACTCGAAACGGCCAAACAGATTCTACCAGATCTCGAGGAGATCGTCAGGTACGGCAATTCAGCGTTGACAATACGCAATTGCCACTGCTTCGAATTCAAGTCTGTATGCGCGATATGTGATGAATGCAACTGCTGGATCATACCGCCGATACACTACTCCGGAGGCTTTGAGACATACAGGATAATGTCGCCTGGAAGGACCGCTCTGAACCGGATGATGGCGAGGCTCAAGGAAATCGGCGAGGTCAATATCCTCTCAATTCGGCCCGCTGACAACCTGGACACACTGCAATCGATTGGGACGATACCAGTGCACTTTTTCGAAGGACTCACTAGCCGACAGGTGCACGCGCTCGTAACTGCCTTTGAGAAAGGGCTTCTGGACATCCCCGCGGCGCGAAGTATGGATGATGTCGCCGACGAAGAGGGATTTTCGAGATCGACCTACGGAGAGCATCTGAGAAAGGCCGTGCGAAGGATTGTGCAGAACTCATACCCTATTCTGAAGCTCTATGATTCGGAAGCCGAGAAGAGGCCCGCGGGACCAAGACAACAGTCCAGATAGTCCAGGCTGAGTTGTCCTCCCTCCACCATGATCCTGTCCGATGCGAAGATCAAAACGCGAGGCCGAATGCACGATTCCTGCGCCGGAGCCGAGCGAGCCGTCGTGGATATGAAGCGGGGAAATGCCGCCCAGACGCGCGAGCGCATCGAAATTCGCTTCGACGAGCCAGCGAACGTCCGAATCGGCGGACGAGAAATCGGCAGGC
>JAJYIS010000084.1:6304-7370 GCA_021789945.1 Thermoplasmata archaeon
GAAGATCAGACCATTCTCTGCGCTAGCGCACATTCGAGATAAAGTATATCCGACCGCGTTCGCCTGACTGTACGACTCCTTTAGGAATGTGGGCGGGTTCAGCAATGCCTTCGGACAAGTCGGTCATCAAGGTGGAAGGTCTGGAGAAGGTATTTCCTGGCGATGTCCGAGCGGTCGACTCAGTGTCATTCGAAGTCCGGGAGGGAGAGGTGTTCGGATTTCTCGGTCCGAACGGAGCGGGAAAGACGACGACGATATCAATCCTGAACACCCTTATGCTGCCGACCGGCGGCAGGGCGGAGGTCTTGGGTTTGGACATCGTGACCCAGGCCAGCAAGGTGAGGAAAGGGATAGGCCTGGTTCCTCAGGATCTAACCTCTGACGAAGAGCTGACTGGCAGAGAGAACATCGAGCTCCAGTCGAAGCTATATCATATATCCTCCGCTGAGGGCAGCAAGCGGGCTGACGAGCTCCTCGCCTTGGTAGGCCTCACTGATTCCCAGAATAGAATCGTGAAGACATACTCGGGAGGCATGAAGAAGAGGCTGGAGTTCGCGACCGGGCTCGTGCACAACCCGAGGATATTGTTCCTCGACGAGCCGACTCTAGGTCTTGATATCCAGACCAGGACAAGCATCTGGGAGCATATTAGGAAGCTCAGGGCCGAGACGAACATGACGATCTTCCTCACAACACACTATCTCGAGGAAGCGGACGGGCTGTGCGACAGGATCGCCATCATTGATCATGGCAAGATAATCGCCCTCGATACTCCAGAAGGCCTCAAGAAGGCAGTGGGCGGAGACGTGATTGAGGTCGAGGTGGCCGAGTGCAACACGGACATTCTGGAGATGATCAGGTCTGTCAAAGGGGTGACTCTGCTCGAAGGGAAGTGTTCAGGGAACAGGGCGCGGATCAAGGTTCCAGAAAGCAACGCGGCCCTTCCGCTGATACTCGAGAACTTCTGGAACAAGAAGATCGCGGTGCTCAATGTGGCGGTCAAGAAACCGTCCCTCGACCAGGCGTTCTTGGAATACACGGGCCGAGAGCTCAGGGATGAGGACAA
>JAJYIS010000085.1 GCA_021789945.1 Thermoplasmata archaeon
CTGAGAAGCTGAGGTCGATGGGATTCGATGCGTACGTCTCGACGGCGTGTCCGAGGATTGCCATCGATGATGTCGCCATGTACGACAAGCCCCTGCTCACCCCCCAGGAGTTGGAAATCGTCCTGGGCGTGAGGAAGTGGGAGAACTACTCGTTCGACCAGATGACCGAGGATGAGGTCTGAGGGATGATCGATTGATGGACCTTGGGGAAGTCCTCCGCAGAGGGCGCATTAGCAGTTGCAGAATTGGGGTCGGTCTTCCCGAATCTCTTGCATCAGGAACCAGGCTTGAGCTCGCTCAGATGAAAGCAAACGTGAGCTTCGTGGGGGTCTCGGACGCCGTTACACTGGTCGGATCCCTCAAGCGTGGCGAGATTGATGGCGCAGTCAGGGGAGTCTTGAGTTCCGCGCAGGTCATCAAGCAGCTCAAGACGGACTTCGGCCTGAAAGAGGTCATGCGGACGGCAATTCTCGAGGATGTCAGGGGCAAGCAGTTCCTTCTCGCACCAGTCGGCATCGATGAGGGGTCGGACAGGGAGTCGCGACTCGCGCTGGTCGAGACCACGGCGGCTTACTTCAGGGATCTGGGTTGGGATATCAGCATCGGCATCTTGTCCAAGGGCCGTCCTGAGGACAGGAGCCGCTCTGACGAGGTAAAGATGAGCCTCGAGGACGGCGAATGGCTCGTGGAGGCTCTAAGGCGTTCGGGATTGCGAGCCGAGCACTTCGGCATACTCGTTGAGGATGCCGTGTCGAAGGCAGAGCTCATCGTCGCTCCCGATGGTGTGACTGGCAATCTGATGTTCCGCTCGATTCACTTCATTGGCGGAGGAAAGGCGTACGGCGCTCCAGTCGTCAACCTCGGGCGAGTGTTCGTGGACACATCCAGGGCCAAGTCGACTTACAGCGACTCTATCCTGCTTGCAGCGGGCCTTGTTGAGATGAGGTCTGGCCGGTAGCGCAGGCTCTGAGGCGACTTGCCGGTGTCATGCTAGGCATCTGAAACGCTGCTGGCTCTGCGAGGCCTCCTGGACCCGATCGTTCCCACCTGTCCCACTGATCCTGCGCCTTTGTGCGCCTGATCTTTCCCATTCTTCTCACAGGCAGGCCGATGGAAGATGTGTCCCGCAACCTTTCTTTATGGGCTCTTCCGAGTCGAACATCCTCTCGTTCAATCTGTACTGACCAATATGTCGTTCCCCTCGACCTTCACTTCGTACTTCGGCTCATCTTTTCCTTTGGGCGAGAAGAACATGATCTTTGGGCCCTCTACAGACTTTCCCGTTGTGACATCGAACTTCTGCTTGTGCCTTGGGCACGTGATGATGTTGGCGTCCAGGATGCCCTTAGACAGATCCCCCTTCATGTGGGTGCACACATTTCCGATTGCGTAGTATTTCCCGCCCACGTTTGCTACGAGGACTTCCCGACCGCCGACCATGACTTTCTTCATATTTCCTGACTGGATTTCAGACGCTTCCGCGACCTTCTCAAAGCTCATGATCGTCCTCTCCTCATTTCATGCCGAGGTGGAGGAACAGCCTAGACACCACATAATCTTTGTTCCTGAATGGACTTCGGTAGCCCGCCATTGCATCAATTGTCTCTCCCGTCAAGTAAAAGTCCAGACTTCAGGTTAGACTGTAGATTGGATATTGGTTCCCCTTCCTCCCATGCGGTCTATTCCGAGGCGAGGGTCAAACTCCTTAACTATTATTAGCCCATCCTCGCTATCCCCGATACGATGAGGCTGGAAATCAACGGATGGAGTTCGAAGATAACTTTCTCTGCAACCCACATCATACCGGGGCATCAGAAGTGCGGAAGGCTTCATGGTCATGACTACGCGATCAATGCGACGATTGGTGGGGACATCGGCGTTGATGGCGTCATCATGGATTTCATAAGCGTCAAGGAGCTGCTGCGCGGGATTGCTTCGGAGCTCGACCACAGGGTGATGATACCCGTGAAGGACAGGGGCGTCGAGGTAACCAAGGACAAGGTGCTGTACCACCTGCCTGACAAGGAGTTCGCGTTCCCCAAGTCAGACTGCATACTGCTGGACATCGAGGTCGCCTCGGCGGAGACCCTCGCGGATTTCGTACTTCGCAGGGTCATCGAGAAGGTCAAGTTCCCAAAGAACGTAAAGCGGATAGAGATCGGCGTGGACGAGGGAAGGGGCCAGGGCGCCTGGACCGGCAAGGATCTCTGAGATCGCGGTGCGTCCTCATGCCTGAATCGATCGTTCTGTTGTCCGGCGGCATGGACTCCTCGACAGTGTTGGCAATCGCGAAATCAAAGGGGCACGACGTCGTCGCGCTTACGTTCGACTACGGCCAGAGGCATCGGCGGGAGCTGGAAAGCGCGATGAAGGTCGCTGCCAAGATCGGAGTGAAGGAGCACATCATAATTCCCCTGGACCTTGGCAAGTACCTCCGTAGTGCGTTGACCCAGCGGGGAATGCATGTGCCTCAGGGGAGATCCGAGGAAGAGATCGGTTCCGGGATCCCAGACACTTATGTGCCCTCAAGGAACATCATCTTCCTGAGCATCGCGTCATCGATTGCGGAGAGCCGAGGCGCCGGAAATGTGTTCATCGCTGTCAACGCTGTGGATTTCAGCGGATATCCGGACTGCACGCCTGAGTTCCTTGACGCGTTCGGGAATGTCATGAGCGTCGGCACGAAGGCTGGCAGAGAGGGGGCTCCGATCAAGATCGAGGCGCCTCTCCTGAAGATGTCCAAGGCGGAGATCGTGAAGGAGGCCGTCAGGCTCGGCGTGCCCCTGGAGCTCACTTGGAGTTGCTATCTCGGAGGCAAGAAGGCGTGCGGGAGATGCGACTCCTGCAAGCTCAGGCTCAAAGGATTCGAGCAGGCGGGCATCAAGGACCCGATCGAATATGAGGTGAGGACATGAAGATCTACTCGATATTCCGGTCCCTCCAGGGAGAGGGCCTGACCATTGGTGCGCCGACCACTTTCATTCGGACCTCTGGGTGCCCTCTGAGGTGCACCTACTGTGACACCCCGCAGGCGTTCGACAAGGGCGAGCAGATGACGCTCGACGCCGTGATGAAGAAGGTCAAGCAGCTCAAGACCAGGCACGTCTGCCTCACGGGCGGAGAGCCCCTTGCCCAGAAGGATTCCTTCAAGCTCGTCCAGATGATCCTGGACGAAGGATATCATCTCGTGCTCGAGACGAACGGGGCGATGTCCCTGGACGAGCTCCCGTGCGTGGAGAACCTTACGATAAGCATGGACATCAAGTGCCCTTCGTCCGGCGAGTCGGAGAAGATGCTCTATGAGAACATCGAGATCCTCGGACCGACGGACCAGCTGAAGTTCATCATCCAGGACGACGGGGACTACGACTTCGCGAAGGAGGTCGTCAAGAAGTACTCCCCGAAGTGCGAGGTCATCTTCACGCCGGTGGGTGGCAAGGACCTTAAGGAGCTCGCGGAGAAGGTCTTGAAAGAAGGCCTCGATGTGCGCGTGCTCCCACAGCTGCACAAGTTCATATGGGGCGATGAGGACAACCGATAGCTGGGTCTAGCCCCGGAATACGGGCCTCTTCGACAGATGGGCCGGCAATGGAAGCTTCGCTTTCGGGTATCCCTTGGACAGCTTCTCGATCTCGACCCTAAGCTGGTCGAGGGTCATCATCTTCTGCTCCCCGCTCCTCGTCCTCACAGGATACTGCCCGGAGCTCCGCTCCTTGTCGCCGATCACGATGATCATGTTGATCCATTCCATCTCTGCGTTGCGTATCTTCTTGCCGACCTTGTCGTCCATATCGTCGATGTCGACCCTCGCGTCGAGCTCGGAGGCGACCTTCTCGCAGTCCGGAAGGAAGTCCTGCCCCACAGGTATCAGCCTGATCTGGGTGGGCGAGATCCAGAAGGGCAGTGAAGGCTTCTCGTGCTTCAGGGCCTCCTCCAGCAGGACATAGATCCACCTCTCTATCGAGCCTATTGACGAGTGGCAGATGATGCATCCCTTCTTCTTGCCGTCGGAATCAGTGTACACTATCCCATACCTCTCGGCGTCCATCACGTCCAGCTGTACAGTGCTGAGCTGCACGGACCCTCCCACGGAGTCCATTCCCTGGAACTCGTGCTTGACCGCCCAGTAGTGCTTCATCTCCGACAGCACCTCGATCAATGCGGGCTTGCCCGAGTGCTTCAGGAGCTCCACCAGGTGGTCCTTGTACTTGTCGTAGAACTCCTTGACGATCCTGAACGCGACGGCATAGTCGACCCCGGTAGCGTCCGCGAGGTCCGAGTAGTTCCTGTAGAGGAGCATGTATTCCTTCCAGCCGTCATCGATGTCCTTCGTGAAGCAGTGAACGTCCGGCATGTGGAAAGCTCTCAGCCGCTTGAGCCCGGTGAGCTCGCCGCGCTGTTCCAGCCTGAAGCTCTTGGAGAACTCGTAGACCCTCAGCGGGAGGTTCTTGTAGCTCAGGGTAGCGCCCTTCATCATCCTGAACAGCCCGAAGTCGCCCGCGAACCGGAGCACGAACTCCCGGTTCTCCTCAGTCTTGAGGGTGTAGTGCCTCTCGTGGAACGAGAGTCCCTGGCTCCGGATGTCCGGCACGGACCAGTCGTACATGATCGGGGTGTCTATCTGGATGGCCCCTATGCGCTCGGTCGCGATCTGCTCGGCCCACTTCTCTAGCAGGCTGAATATCAGATGGCCCTTGGGGAACATGCGGAAATGCCCGCGGTCGCTCGCCTCCTCGTAGTCGACGAGCTCGAGCCTCTGCATGGCCTTGATGGACGGCGGTTCCTCGCCCTTGGTCCTCCCGACCTCCTCGGAAAGGATGAACTGCTTGAGCGAAGGATACTTGTCCAGGATCTTCGCGGAGTCGATGTTCTCCATGTCCAGCGGGTGCTCCTCGCCTTCCGGGGTCAGGAGGTAGTACTCGCTTGAGATCTTCTCGACAACCTCCTCCCTGGTCTGCCTCTTCTGAGCGGTGAACTCCCGCGAGAGCTCGGACAGCGGATGGCCTTTGCACTTGATCTCGAAAGCCTTGTACCAGCCGAACGGGGACCTGTGGACCTCGATGCCCTTCTCCCTGATGGCCGATTCGACCGCCTTCAAGACCCCGATCGCCTGCTCGGGTGAAGCGAGGTTCGGGCTGAGGTGCGCGTATGGGTACAGGACCATCCGCTCGGCCTTCACCTTGGCGAACACCTCAGCGAAGTCCGCGGCGACAGCCTGGGCTATCGCATCGGCGTCGTCATCGGACGACTCGATGGTCGAGAACGCGACCAAAACCTCCTTGAAGGATTGCTTCTTCGGGCTATCCTTAGGCAGCTCCTCGGCCATCTTCGTGGGGTCCCGGACCTCGTACTCGAACTTGTCAGCGTGTATCAGGAGCACTCTCATCGGGCACCGGCGTCGAAATAGCTGGCTGAGTATTAAAAGGATGCATGGTTCGGCACTCATTCATCGCTCCGAGGAGAAGTATTCAAGACACCTGAGACATACAGGGCCTTGGGGTCCCGTTGACGACCCCTGAAGGCGAGCGCTTGGCAGGCGAACGGAGCGGTGGGAGTCTTGCAGGGGCGAGGGACACTACTCTGGGGCCTGTCGGGGTCATTCACCAGGTTGAGGATGCCTCGAAGGATGCGAAGGGCCCGCGGGCCGTCTGTGTCTCCTTGCCGAACGTCGGGAAGCCGGTCAGAGTTCTGGGGAACAACCCGTCGGAGTTCATCTCCACCCTCCAGTCATCCACCCTCGCTTGGATCAACTTCTCGGTCGACGACCTCGAGAAGGAGGGGCCCGACATAGCGGTCAAGCTGGGCTTCAGCGCGTCCCTCGTCCCAGCCGTGATGAAGGGGCACTACGCGTCCTTCGAGGACCGGGAAACTGAGATGGCCATCATGATCCCCGCAGTCCGCGTGTCCGGGCTCGACCTCACCGCCTATCCCCTCATCATCCTGGTCAGGAAGGACCTGATCGCGACGATCCACAGCAACGAGGTCGAGCGGCTGGTACTCTTCTCCAGGTACGCTGACGCCTTCATGCGGAAATTCCCCCATGACATGGCCCAGGCGGACAAGCTCACGCTCATGCTCGTCAGGATCCTCGACGAGAACAACTCGTACAACTTCGAGCATCTGCGGGAGATAGAGGAGGAATCGGACAAGATGAGCGAGATGCTCCTGAACCCGAACGCCCCCAGGGTGGAGATCGGGAAGAACATCTACAAGATGAAGCACACGCTGATCGCCTACCTCAACACGCTCTGGAGGACGCTGGATGTGCTACACTCTCTTAGATATGGCGAGGCTGAGCTTGTCTCGGACAACACGAAGACCCTCGCGCAGATCGGCCTCCTGGTGGAGGATGTCAACCGGCAGATATCGCTTAGCGAGCACATGTCCGAGGTGCTGGCCTCCGGCCTGGAGGTCATGCAGGCGCTGTATAACAACCAGCTGCAGATCCTGAACAACCGGATGGCCCTCACGATGACTTGGCTAACGATCCTGGGCACGGCCGTGCTAGTGCCGAACACTTTGGCCACTATATTCGGATTCGTGTTCAACGTCGGACAGAAAGAACTGATTTGGACGCTCTCTGTGATGACCTTCGCGACCGTCGGCGCCACCTACTTGGCATACTGGTGGGTGAGGCGTTGGGCGCAGCTCCCGAAGGCTCCCAACTGATTATGCGGTAGGTCTAGGGCCGAACAATTCATCGAAATAGTATTTTAGCTAGTCCTTTCATAACAGTGGATGAGAGTGGAGTTTTGAAAGAGTTCGATGTCTACGTGCAGAACAAGCCTGGCGAGCTGGCCAAGGTCTGCGAGGCCCTTGGCGAGCACGGAGTGAACATCAAGGCGATCGCCAGCGAGCGGACGAACGAGAGACCGATGATAAAGATCCTGACCGACGACGAGGTCACCACGAAGTCTGCCCTGGCCAGGACGGGGATCGCGTACGACCTGCGGGATGTGGTCTCCGTCAAGATGGTCGACAGGCCCGGCGAGCTCGGGAAGATCGCCAGGAAGCTGGCCAGGTCGATGGTCAATGTAAACTCGATCTACATAATCGGCAAGGAAGGCTCGATGACCGACATAGCCTTCACCGTCGACGATGTCAAGAAGGCGGAGAGCGCGCTGAAGTAGTCCGACCAATCGTCAGTCCAGATTCTTCCCGCGCTTCACGAGGATTTCCTCGAGGATGTTCCTCGCCTCCCTCACCCTGTTCAGCTCATCGTGGGTAAGGTCCAGCCTGAGCAGATGGGCCCACACCTTCGACAGCGAGTGGTACGACTCCTTGATCAGCTCCAGG
>JAJYIS010000086.1 GCA_021789945.1 Thermoplasmata archaeon
TGAGCGCGTCCGCTCCCGGCTCAGGACCATTGCCGGCGTCCGCCTCGCCCTCGCCTATCAGCACGAGGCTGAGGTGCGCCAGCATCACGAGGTCCCCGCTCGCGCCCACCGAGCCCTGGCGGGGGACGCTCGGGACGATGCCCGCGTTAAGGACCTTGATGAGCATGTCGACCACCTCGGGCCGAACGCCCGAGAACCCCTTCGCGAGCGCGTTTGCCCGCAGGAGCAGCATCGCGCGCACGACCTCCTCCGGGTACTTCTCGCCCACGCCGCACGCGTGGCTCCTGAGCAGGTTCACCTGGAGGGCCTTCAGCTCGTCCGGATGGATCTTGACGTCCACGAGCTCGCCCACGCCCGTGTTGACGGCGTAGATGATCCTCCCGCCCTCGACCAGCCCCATGAGCGATTTCCTCGCGGCGCTCATCCTCGCTCTCGCGTCAGTGTCCAAGTCCGCGCTGACCTTCTCCCTCGCCACCCGGACGACATCCGCGATGCTCAGGCTGCTGCCATTCACACGCACCGACCCGCCGGATGAGCGCTTCTGCCTAGCCATCGTGAACCCGCCGATAGTCCTCTTGACCCGTGCACCCGGAGTCCGCTACCGCGCTTATGGAGCTTTCTCTTTCACCGGGACGAACTTGTAGCCGTAGTGGATTATCCCCGAAGGGCCCTCCTCGCTCAGCTTGCGCATCGTCACCCTGACGGGAGTTCCGATCTGGAGTTCGGAGGCCTCGCAGTCGATCACCTGGCCGGTCACCTTGGGGCCCTCGTCGAACTCCACCATTGCGACCACGTACGGCTTCTGGAGGACCAGCTCCTCAAGGGTGTCATGGACCTCGGTGAAGGAGAATATCTTGCCCGTGCCCTTGAGCTTCACCTCCTCGATCTTGCCGACGCTCTTCCTGTGGCAGATGGGGCAGATCGCCCTTCTCGGGAAGAAGTAGCGTCCGCAACTGTTGCACCTTATGCCCACCAGGTTGTACCTGCTCGGGTTCTCACGCCAGAATCTAGGTGCCGTCGCCATGTCAAGCCCTCCTGAATATGTGGACGACCGCGGTCGCGCCCGTGCCACCGACATTGTGCGTGAGCCCGACCTGCGCGTCCTTGACCTGGCGCTTGCCCGCCTTGCCCCTCAGCTGGGTGACGATCTCGACGACCTGCGCGAGCCCGGTCGCACCTATGGGATCGCCCCTCGCCTTGAGCCCGCCGGAGGTGTTGACGGCGATCTCGCCCTCGAGGCCTGTCAGCCCGGCCTCGGTCGCCTTGCCCCCTTCGCCCTTCTTGAAGAAACCGAGGTCCTCGACCGCCAGGATCTCGCTGATCGTGAAGTTGTCGTGGACCTCTGCGAGGTCCACATCCTTCTGCGCGAGGCTGGCCATGGCGAACGCGCGCTTCGCGGCGGCCTTAGTCGCCTCCATGGTGCATATGTCCTTCCTGTGGTGGAGCGCGAGGTAGTCGCTTGCCTGCCCTGACCCGACGATCTCGACCGGGACTTCGGTGTACTTCTTCGCCTGCTCGAGCGGGCAGAGCACGACCGCCGCGGCGCCGTCGGAGCTGGGCGCGCAGTCGAACATCCTCAGGGGCGATGACACCATGGGCGAGGACATGACCGTCTCCCTGGTGATCTCCCTCTGGAACTGCGCCTTCGGGTTGAGCGAGCCGTGCCTGTGGTTCTTCACGGCGACATCCGCGAGCTGCTCCCTCGTGGTCCCGTACTCGTGCATGTGCCTCTTCGCGATGAGCGCATGGAGCGCGGGGAAGGTGGCCCCGAGGACGGTCTCCCACTCCTGGTCGGCCGCGGACGACTGGATCACGGCCGACTCCTCGTCGCTCACATCGGTCATCTTCTCCGCCCCGCCGACGACGACTATGTCGTGGAGCCCGGACGCGACGGCGATGAACCCCTGCCTGAGGGCGAGCCCACCCGAGGCGCCAGCGGCCTCTATCCTGGTGGACGGTATGTTGTCCCTCGCGAGGCCGGCGTAGTCCCCGATCAGGGCTGCGATGTGCTCCTGCTCGATGAACCTTCCCGCGGACATGTTGCCCACGAAGAGCGCGTCGATGTTGTCCGCGCTGATGTTGGCGTCCGCCACCGCGCTCAGCCCGGCCTTGATCCCAATATCCCTGAACGAGCTGTCCCAGAGCTCCCCGAACTCCGTGTCCCCGACGCCTATCACTGCCACGCGCCTCATCGTCACTCGCCCCCCAGCAGTATCTTGCCGCGGAACTTGGCGTAGGTCGCGTAATCCAGGAACTTCAGGTTCGAGTCCAGCTCCTTCACGGTCGGCGCCTTCGACCTCGGATACTTGTCGATCTCGTCAGTGACCTTGATGTCGAATGCGTCAGAGCCTGCCCCAGACCCGTACGCGACGGCGAATATCCTGTCGCCTGGCCTTGCTTCGTCCAGGATCGCCGAGAGCCCGAGCGGGACGGCCCCGGAGTAGGTGTTCCCGATGGTCGGCGCGAGAAGTCCGGTCTTGATCTGCGCGTCGCTGAACCCCAGTTGCTTGGCGACCCTCGTGGGGAACTTGCCGTTCGGCTGATGGAATATGGCATACGTGTAGTCCTTCGGCTCGGCCCCCACGCGTTCGAGGAGGCCCCTCGCGCCGCTGAGGACGTGCTTGAAGTATGCTGGCTCCCCGGTGAACCTGCCTCCGTGGCGGGGATACATCTGTCCTTCGCGCCTCCAGAAGTCCGGGGTGTCGGTCGTGTACGAGTAGGTGCGGTCCAGGGTGGCGATCATCTTCTCCGACCCTATCAGGAAGGCCGCCCCGCCCGCGGACGCGGAGTACTCGAGCGCGTCTCCGGGCGCCCCCTGGGAAGTGTCAGCGCCTATCGCGACCCCGTACTTCACCATGCCCGAGCCGACGAGGCCCATGCAGGTCTGGATCGCGGCGGTGCCCGCCTTGCATGCGAACTCGTAGTCCGCGACGGTGAGGTTCGGAGAAGCGCCGATCGCCTCGGCGACGATGGTCCCTGAGGGCTTGACGGCGTAGGGGTGAGACTCCGAGCCCACGTAAATCGCGCCGATGTCCCTCGGGTCCACGCTGCACCTGCGCATCATGTTCCTCGCAGCCTCGACGGAGATGGTTATCGTGTCCTCGTCCGGTGAGGGGACGGACTTGCAGTTGATCATGAGCCCCTTGCTCATGGACTTCCCATCAACGCCCCAGACCTTGCCGATCTCGTCCGGGGTTATCCTGTAGCGGGGGACGTAAGCCCCGTAGCTGACTATCCCGACCTTCATGTCCAACCAACCTCCTGCTCAGCCGAGAGATTGTAACCTGTCGACCAGATCGCCTATCGCGAGCTGGGACTTGACCAGCGGTATGCCCTCGAGCTCGGCCAGCCGGATTGCGAGCTCGTCGACCTGCTCCGGCTTCTGGTATACCACGAGCGCGGGCTTGAGCGGGTGCGCCCTGATCGCAATCATCGGCGACCGGCCGAACCGCACGCCCGTGAATATGAGGGCCCTCTGGCTGCTCCAGCCGTAGATCTTGAGATAATCGAACGAGCTGAGCGATGTGATCGCGCGCACGCTGTCTATGACGGTGAAGCCGTGGATGTGCCTGTCGAGCGAGATTGCGGGCGTGAGGTTCTCGCCCTCGATCTGGTTCACGAGGTTGGACGCGAGCACCTCGACAGCGAACTCCTTGATTGAGATGATCGAGTCCGTCTTCGCGGCCAACGAGTACTGCTTGAGCACTCCGCCGCCGGTCTTCTCGTCAATCTCGAGGAACGCGTCGACGATCTTGCGCACGGTGACTATGCCGGGGGACTTTCTTCGCCCGGCCTCGTAGTCGCTTATGACCGAGGGAGAGACGCCAAGATGCTTCGACAGCTCCTGCTGAGAGATCTTGAACTGTTCCCTCCACTTCCTGATCGTCCTTCCGGGCTCGTCCGACAGGCAGATCTCACCTGCGATCTTCTCGCGAACTTCATCCCGCATGGCGGATGGAGCTGAATGTCGATACTTATAGTTTGCCGTACCTAACAATCGACAATAGACGATAGATGCTGGCTCTGCGGATTCTCTGGCAAGCGAGTCAGAAATCGGCTCAAGAACCAGTCTCAGTTTCTCCGCGTTTTCTCAGAGTCCTACGAACTCGGCCGTGGAGGCGAACCGGAAATCCTCGCTCCAACCTCACAAGACCAGAGGCATTAATAAGTCGGGCCTCTTTCACCGAGATTGTCGACTCCACGGGGTAGTGGTCTAGCTTGGTATGATCCGTGGTTCGGGACCACGTGACCGTCGGTTCAAATCCGGCCTACCCCACGTTATTTATTTCAGTGCTCGAATAGTCATCGGCGCATCCAGCTTGCTGGAGTAGACGGAAGCGAAGGAGCAAGAAAGAGGTTCTGACGCGCCGAATAGCTCCTGACCTCAGCTGAAGAGGACCCTAAAGAGAGGAAAGGCGAGATAGGTTTTCTGATCAGCGCAATGTTCAGTCGATGACATGATATCCTGCAAATGTGTGCGTACTATGGCAGCCTCCAGTCCTTCACTGGCCGGAGCACGGTCGTTCTCATCGATCCGGGTACGTAGAAGTCGTATTCCTCTTTCAAGAGTTTGTTCACTACCGGGTCGTCTTGTTCGAACACATCGTCGAGTCTGCTGTACTTGTCAAACTCCCATATCCATGTGACGTCGTACTTGCCGAGGTTCATCGAGGTGCCGTACACTCCGATGAGTTTGACACCCTTGACGGCACGCTTCTTGTACGTCTCGACGTTCTTGGCGACCCAGCGCTGATACTCCTTGTCCCTGCCCTTCTCAAGATTGGCGCTCCAAAGAAACAACATTGATTCACCCCCTCCTCGAACCACCCTCGAGGTCACCCCACAATCGAGTCCAGAGTATTAGGGCATTCTCTTTCTTCACGACGACAGTCGTCGTCAACCACTGCGAAAGCCCATAGCATGGGAGTGGCGTCCTCAGCCGCGTGACGGAAGGTAATCGAGCCGACTTGTTGTTCGCTCGTCGTGGACTAGTCGTGAGGAGGGTCAACGCAGGGGATGCGAGTCTTCTCTATGACTGGATCAGGAGTCCGCATGTGTCTGAATACTACGAGGAAAGCAACATCCCGCCCAGCCTGGAGGCGATGAGGAGGGACTTCATTCCCGAGATGGTTCACGGGACCACGCATGGCTGTATCGTTGAGTACCGCCGAAAGCCAATAGGCTACATCCAATTCTACGCTCTGTCAGAGGACGATCTTCGCGTGTACGGATATCCGAGCACAGAGAGAGTTTACGGAATGGACCAGTTCATCGGAGACCCGGCATATCGGGATCGAGGGATGGGGACAGGTCTCGTGACTTCGATGGCCGAGTACCTGTTTGAGGCAAAGGGCGCCGACAGGGTCGTCATGGACCCTCAGACCTGGAACGCTCGCGCCCTCCGGTGCTACGAGAAGTGCGGCTTCAAGCGCGTGAAGCTGCTCCCAGAGCATGAGATGCACGGGGGAGTCCTGAGGGATTGCTGGCTCATCGAACGAACCAAGGACCGCTCCCGGAAGGGCCGACAGGCAGGGAAGAATCGAATAGTCCGGGGGCGCGCCCGCAGAACGCCTTGACCTTGAAGCGCATGGCATTCCCGCCCTGCGAGCCATTGAGCAAGCGGCTTTTCGCTCGAAACCAAGGATGGTGAGCCAATCAGCGGCGACGCCCTGAGAGTCTCTCCTTCGCGCGGCTAGAAACCATGGGGGCTCTCAGGTCCCATGTCAGGTAGGAGCGTTCGAAGTAGAGCAGGTTGGGAATTACAGCCAGTACATCATCGTCCTCCGCGATCTCCCTTATGATGTTGCGTATCTCGTTCATCCGGCTTGAGGTTATGAGCCCGAGGAGGAAGTTGGGCAGGTTGCCGAAGGCCCTAAAGTAGTTGGCGTGGATCGGGTCCTTGGAGATGAGCCTCCTGGCGACGGTCACCTTGTTTGCACCAGCCCTCAGATGGATATACAGCACGGTCGACATGTCCTCTCCGAGCGTGAGGTCCCACGGCTGGTAGTAGTCGAGTGAGCAGTCTGACTTCATCGCCTCCAGGTGCCTTCTGACAGTCTTGGTCGATACGCCCAGGTCATGCGCGATCTTCGTGGCCGGCCTTCGCACGTCGTCCTTGAGCGCAGATATGATCTTGAGATCTAGGGGCGAGAGCTCCGTGTAGTTCTCCTTCCGCCTGCCTCCGTCATAGTATTCTGGATTGATGCCGTCGCCGAAAGTCATCATGCCTACAGTGGGGTTCTGGATAGCCGCAGTCCTCTTGACGAAATCGACATAGCCGTCGAGGTCGGAGAGGTTCCGCAAACCTCCCATTACGAGTATCTCCTGGCCTCCGAAGATGCGGACGCATGCGGTGAATTCGCTTTCCCCCAGCTTGTCCAGGATTTCTTGCGCGGAAGGAATCTGTGATTTCCCCCAAATCGCCACAATTGGAGAGTCTATGTAGTGGAATGATACCTCCGCCCGCATGCTCCTGAACAACCCCATCTCCGCAAGTGCTCGGATCCGATGGTGAACAGCCTGCCTGGATATCCCAAGTCTCTTCGTGAGCTGGCGGTAGCTCATCCGGGGATCTTCGACCAGAAGCATGATCAGCTTACGGTCTGTGTCGTCCATTTCCTCAGAAGGAAATCGCACAATCGCGTATTCAACCCCTTCGATTGGAGGGCCACTATTATCTGTCGAAGGGAGCCGAGAATTCGAAGGCCGAAGGGCCCTCTCGTCCGGACTGGCGATTGCCAGGGAGAAGGACACGTCCATCAGGATTCGTCGTGCGCATCATCCTCGCTTTCGCCCTTCGAGACCTTTTTGGGTTCGAAGTGCTCCTCATGCACATACCGCTCGCCCCTCATTGCCGAGAAGAAGGCCCCCAGCAGTGATAGAGCGATGGCGATGTAGATCGAGTTCGTGAGGCCAATCATGAACGACGGCCCAAGGACTTTCGGAAGGAAGTTCGGGGATTCTATCGCCGCAAGCGCGCCCGCCGGGATCGTCGCGAGCAGGGCCTGAGGGATCGCGGTGATGGGGTTGATGCCGAGGAACGCGCCGAAGAGTATCCCGCTCGGGGATATCTGCGAGAGCATGGTCGCCACCTGGCCAGGGACACCCGCGCCAACGGCGCTTTCGTACATCGAAGACGGCAGGTCCTGGGAGAAGATAGTTATCGCCACGGAGAAGAAGATAGCCATGCTTACGGTCGAGGCGATGTTGTTCAGGGTCATCCTCATCCCGTTCGCGGATGCGCGGTCCTTCGACGAGACCGCGTTCATGATGGC
>JAJYIS010000087.1 GCA_021789945.1 Thermoplasmata archaeon
CGCCTCCGCCAGGGACTTGCCCTCGCTCTGGACGCTCTTGATCCTGCCGATGCTCCTGCCGTCCTCCTTTATGAGGGACTGCCCCGGCCGTATCCGCCCCGCGAGCACGCGCACGCCCACGATCGCGGGCTTGCTCACGTGGTACACGTGGTCGCGCATGATCTTGACCTTGCCTGGGAAGACAATCTCCAGGCGCTTCTCGGCCTCGACCTGCTTCTCGCGCTCGCCGCACCATAGCTTGTACTCGTCCAAGAGCCTGTACATCACGTCGTTCTCGAAGATCTTCACGCCGGCCTCGGCGGCCTCGGCCTTGGCGTCATCGTTTATGCCCACATTGAACGCGAAGATGGCCCTGTGCAGAGGGTCCTCGAAGTGAGACGCCTCGACGACGTCCTTCCTGGTGACGTTGCCTATGTCAATCTTGCGGATCGGCAGCTCCGACTTCTTCGCCTCGAACGCGAACGCCTCGAGCGAGCCGATCGCGTCGCCCCGGACGATGATACCTTCGTTCGCGAGCTCCACGGAGATCTCGCTCTCCTTCGCGGTTTCCTCGACGAGCTCCTCCAGGTTCCCCGCGACGACCTTCACGGTGCCTCCCGCGAGCGCGTCCTCGAGGTTCTGCGCGACGATCCTGGTGCCCGCGGCGGCGCTCACCTCCTTGACCCTGTCGAACCTCTGCGTCGGGTCCCGGATCTCGTCCAGCGGCTTCGGCCGCTGCAGCCCCTTTACCTTGGTGACGATGGGTTCGCCCTTGGCAGCTGCCACCACGATCTGGTCGCCGACCTTGATCGTGCCCTTGTAGACGATTGTGTCGATGGCCGTCCCGATGCCCTTCTCCTCCTTTACCTCGAGCACGGTGCCCTCCCCCGGGCACTCCTCGCCCCTCAGCTCCTCCTCGAGGAACCTCTGGGCGAGCCCGACGAGCACCAGCAGGAGGTCGGGGATACCCTCGCCGTACTTACCGCTCAGCGGCACTATCGCGACCGTCTTCGTGAAGTCCGTTATGTGGTCGAACCGGTCCGCGCTGAACCCGAACTTGTCGAAGATCTTGCCCGAGAGGTTGTAGATCTTCTCGTCCAGCTCCGCCATCACCCGCGGGTCCTGCCCGATGAACGTATCGCCGCAAGTGGCCCCCTCGTGGTGCCTCCAGCCGGGTATCAGGTCGATCTTGTTCGCCGCGATCACGAAGGGCGTCCTGAACTTCCTGAGGATGTCTATTGACTCATTCGTCTGGGGCTTCAGCCCCTCGTTGATGTCTATCACAAGCACCGCGAGGTCCGCGAGCGCCCCGCCCCTGGTCCTGAGAGTCACGAACGAGTAGTGGCCTGGGGTGTCTATGAACAGGAGCCCTGGAACGGAGAACTTCCTCTCGCCCATGAGCTTCCCGCAGAGCGAGTATATCGTCTCGATCGGCACATCCGTTGCCCCGATGTGCTGCGTGATGCCGCCCGCCTCACGGGCGACGACCTTGGTGCCCCTGATCCTGTCGAGAATCGTCGACTTGCCATGGTCGACGTGGCCCATGACCGAGACTATCGGATGCCTGATGGCCATCATTTCGCCAAAGTCAGGTCGGTATATCAATCTATCCCGAAGACGGAGAATTGGGAAACGGTTGTCTGTGGTTTGAATTCACTGCTCGAATAGCCAGGGCTCGTCGATCTTCTCGTACTTCTGGACCTCGTAGTCGTTGAAGAAGAGCTTGATCTCGCGCTTGGCGCTCTCAGCTGAGTCCGACCCGTGCACGATGTTCCTGCCCGTGACCTGGGAGAAGTCTCCCCTGATGGTCCCCGTGGCGGCGTCCTGCGGGTTCGTCTTGCCCATCATCGCCCTCACGGCCGCGACGGCGTTCTCTCCCTCGAGCACCATGCACACAACCGGGCCGGAGGTTATGTACCCCAAGAGCGGCTCGTAGAAGCCCTTTCCCTTGTGCTCCTCGTAGTGCCTCTCGGCCAGCTCGCGCGGGATCCTCATCATCTTGATCGCCGTGATCTTCAGGCCCCTGTCCTCGAACCTCTGCAGGATCCTGCCGACCAGGCCTCTCTGGACCCCGTCGGGCTTGACCATCGCGAAGGTCTTCTCGATCATTCCTTCTCCTCCGCGGGCTTCTTCTCAGGTTCCTTCTTCGAGGCGTCCGAGGGCTTCTTCACGGTCCGCACCTTGGGCGCGGCCGGCTTCTTCTCCGCCTTCGGAGCGGGCTCCTTCTTCGGGGCCTCCTCCTTCTTCGCGGGCGCGGGCTTCTCCTCGGCCTTCTTCTCCGAGGGCTTCTCCTCCTTCTTAGCCTCTGCCTCGCCCTTCTTCAGCTTCTTGGCGGCCGGCGGCTGAGGCTCGGCTGGTAGGCCCTTCATCCTCACCTGCTTCTCGCGCTCGTAGTACCTCGTCCACGTCGTCCTCCTGGGCACCCGCCCGAGGACGACCAGGTTCTTGAAGCACTTGGAGGAGCAGAAGTTGAAGACCACCCCGTCCTTCTTGATGTACATCCTGCCCGTCCCCGGCTCGATCTCGTCGCCGCAGAACGTGCAGACTCTGCGTTCTACCATTAGCATCACCTGTCATAGTCGCGGCGCCTAGCGCACGCTCAGCTTCCTCGCCTCTCTCGAGGTCTCCTTTAGCATCAGGACGTCCCCAACTCTGATCGGGCCCATCACATTGCGTGTGATGATTCTGCCCTTGTCTCGGCCATCCATGACCCTGACCTTGACCTGGGTGGCCTCGCCCGTCATGCCGGTCCTCCCGATGATCTCCACCACGGTGGATGGAATGCTGTCGTCATCTGCCATCTAGGACACCTACTTCTTCAGCGCCTTCAGCTTCTCCGCGATCTCGTCGAGCATCGGCTTGCCCTTCGCAGCGTCGAGTATGGCGACCGCTGCGGTCGGCTTCTCGAGCCCGCAGGCGTTCCCCAGCTCGGCCTTGCTCGGGACGAAAGCGTACGGAACGTTCCGCTCGTCGCACAGCGCGGGCATGTGCATCAGGATTTCGGGCGGGGATACGTCCTCCGCCATGACGACCATGAGCGTCTCGCCGCGCTCGACGAGCTTCGTGACCTCGTTGGTCCCCTTCCTCAGCTTGCCGCCGTCCCTGGCGAGCTCGACCAGCTCGTAGGTCCTGTCGGCTAGTTCCTTCGGCATCTCGAATTTGACATATACTGGCTTTGGCAAGTTCATACCTCCTTCGGGTGCGCGTGCACCTTCATCATTCATCGGCCCTTTCTGTCAGAAGAGCAGGATGAGTAAATGGTAGCCCTATAAAAGGATTGCCGGACCTACGTTCTGTAAGAAGTCGGGTGGTGAGGCCCCGCCACCCCATCCAAGCCGTCGAAAACGGCTACATGCAGTCGATATCAACAGGTGTCTGGTCGGCACTGGACAGTGGATGCTGGTCAGGGGCGTGGTCTTTCGTCTGGGCTCCGAGCTCCCTCCGGAGGCGAGGTTCCTGCTCGAGGACTTCAGGCTGGCGGTGAACGAGGCCATCAGGGCTGGGATCAACTACCGAGTCACGTCTCGGAATGGAATAACGAAGCTCGTCTACAGGGCGTTCCGGGAGGAGCATCCCAGAATGTACGCACAGCACCTCGTATCCTCATTCGAGGTCGCTGCATCGGTCCTCAAGAACCACATGACCCGCTTGCGAAAAGGCCGAGTTGCCAGGACACCATACGTCAAGCGCCTGATGATGAAGACCGAGAACTAGGCGTACAAGCTCGACCGTGCGAAAGGGGTGATCGATCTTCCGATAAGGGCCGGCCGCCATGTCGAGCTCAAGCTCGTCGTCAGCCGGTACCATCGCAGATACCTCGATGACCTCGGCCTCCCGCTCGGCTCCCTCACGCTGCTTCCCGACCGGGCCATCGTGGCCTTCAGGAGGGAAGCCAGAAGGCATATGGAAGTCTCTTCCATCGTAGCCCTCGACACGAACGAGCGCAGCCTGGATGGAGTCTTCGTCGAGGGGATCGCACATGGCGGTTCTGAGATTACTGATGGCCGCACGGTCGGAGCCGAATGGAACGAGTCACGAGTCGGCGGTGACCTGAATGTCACCACCCGATTACTTGACAGAACCCCGGACCTACACTGGCTTCCCGCCAGACAGCAGGAGGCCCACCAGAAACCCCGCGAGCGCGGAGACCGTCCCGATGATGGCCATCTGCAGGCCGCTCCTGTACGGCTTCCCAATCGTCACCTTGGACTTGTACCAGCCGATGAAGAATAGCGTGACCGCGCTCAGGACCAGCGAGACGAGGATCCCAGTGTGCACATCGTTCTGAAGGAACAGGACCGGGACAAGCGGGATGAGGGAGCCCACGAGCGCGGACGACAGCACGAGGGCCCCGCTCCTCCTGGCCTGGCTCTCTGAGACAGGCGAGAGCCCCAGCTCCTCGGACATCATGATCTCGAGCCACGCCTTCGGGTTCGCGACGATGTGCTTCGTGACGGCCTCGACAGCCTCGTCCTCGAGACCCCAGTGCCTCAGGATCTCCCGGACCTCCTCGGTCTCCATGGCGGGCATCGTGAGCATCTCGTTCCTCTCGCGTGCCAGCTCGGCAAGATAATGGTCCCTCCTCGCGAGAGTCGAGGTGTACGCCACGGCCCCCATCGAGATGGACTCCGCGAAGGTCGCCGCCAGCCCGCCCACGAGCAGGATCTTGAAGTTGTTTGATGCAATCCCGATGCCCAGGATCACGCCCAGGACGTTGACTATCCCGTCCTGGCTACCCAGGATGAAATCGGAGATTACTCCAGGTCTCTTGTGGGCCTCGGGCATCTGCCATCCTTGCCTGCGTAATCGGCAGGTCTGTATTTATGTTGAACTGACACAGAAACGGTTATCTGGGCAGCACAGTTATGAAGCCTGGGTGCCGACCTTGACGAAGAAGCCGAGCCGTACCTCCAATGTGGTCCAGCCCTTGATTCCCGGGCTCACCTTCAGGAAGTTCCGAGGAGAGCGCGACATCCACGCGATGGTGGTTTGCGAGAACGCCTGCTGGAAGGCTGACCTCATAGACCTCGTGATGACGGACGCAGAGATGGCCCGAGAGCTGAAGAGCCCCATCAACATGGACCCGTCAGAGGACATTGTCATCGCCGAGGTCGACGGCGAGTACGCGGGTCACTCGATGGTGAACTGGCAGGGGAAGCCAGACGGGCGCAGGTCCTATTTCCTGTACTCTTTCGTCTCGGGGGTGTGGCGCGGGAAGGGCCTGAGGGAGCTTCTGGTGAGACGGACCGAGGAGAGGCTGATGGAGATCGCTGGCAAGCATCCGAAGGAAGCGCCCAAGTCCTTCGAAACCTACGCGAACGCGGAGCCAAACGATTGGAGGATGGTCGTCGAGCGCGAGGGGTATAGGCCGAGATGGCACCTCTTCGAGATGGTCAGGCCGAACCTCGACGGGATTCCCGACCTCCGCCTTCCAGAGGGCGTCGAGGTACGGCCGGTCCTGCCGGAGCACTACAGGCCGATCTGGGACGCGATGAAGGAGGCGCTCAGGGACGACCGGTCGTTCTCGGAGGACACCTACAGCGACGCGGCCTTCGAGCGGCAGAAGATATCCCCGATCTTCAGGCCAGAGCTTTGGAGGATCGCCTGGGCGGGGGAAAATGTCGTGGGGGGCGTGCACAACTTCGTGAACGAGGAAGAGAACAGGGAGTTCGGGCGGAAATGGGGACACACGGAACGGATATTCGTCGCTAGCGGCTGGAGGAAGATGGGCATCGCGAGCGCGCTCATAGCCGAGAGCCTGAGGGTCCTCAAGGACATCGGCATGGAGCAGGCCACCCTCGATGTGGACACCGAGAACCCTTCGGGAGCGCTGAGGCTCTACAGGAGCCTCGGATACGAGGAGAAGATGCATTTCTCGTTCTACTCGAAGCCCCTCGGCTGAGAATGAAGCTGGGGAAAGAGGCAATTCGGCGAAGGGATATATCGCAGATGAGCATCCCGAAAGAACGGTGAACCTCATGCCGGCTCCGATGGTCCATTTCCAGCCTCTCGGGAACAAGACAGAGCCCCGGACAGGCAAGAGCATCCTGGAGCTGGCCCGCGAATCCGGCGCGGCGATCGAATCGATATGCAACTCCGCGGGAAAGTGCGGGAAGTGCAGGGTCATCGTACGGTCAGGCTCACGGGGGCTGTCCGAGGTCTCTTCGAGCGAGAGGAGGCTGCTCTCTGAGAGCGAGCTCAAGGCCGGATTCAGGCTCGCGTGCCAGACGCGCGTGACCGAGGGCATGAACATCGTGATAGAGGTGCCCGAGCAGAGCAGGAGGGGGCACCAAAGGCTCCTAGCTGCCGGGATAGACCCGAAGATCAGGCTCCTGCCCGCGGTTAGGAAGGTAGCCCTGAGGGTCCCTCCGGCGACGCTCACCGATCTACGAGCCGACGACGACAGGCTGATGCAGGTCCTCTACAAAGAGGCGCGAGTGCGCGCGAACATCTCGCCAGGGATCCACAGAGACCTCCCGTCCGCGCTCAGGGACGATGAATGGGCGACGACCGTCACCCTGTTCAGGGACAAGGAGCTCATACGGGTCGAGCCCGGGGACACCACCGGGTCACTTTTCGGAGTCGCCGTCGACATCGGGACGACCAAGGTCGTGGCATACCTCATCGACCTCAACACGGGCGAGACGAGAGCGACCGAGAGCATGCCGAACCCTCAGATCCCGTTCGGCGAGGACCTGATGTCCAGAATTTCATATACGATGAAGGATAAAGATGGCGAGGAGCAGCTGCAGAAGGTCATCGTCCAGGGAGTCAACGGGCTGATCGAGAAGCTGTGCAGGACCGCGTCGGTCGAGCCGGACGACATCCTCGAGACGATGGTCGTGGGCAACACAGCGATGCACCACATCTTCTTCGGGATACCCGCGAAGCACGTCGCGGCCGCGCCGTACGCTCCCGCCGTGAGGACCTCTCTGTCGATGAACCCTGGGCATGTGGGGCTCGAAACCTACCCGTTCGGCAGGGTCTCGTCGCTCCCGAACATCGCGGGGTTCGTCGGCGCGGATGCGGTCGCGGACCTGCTCGCGAGCGGGCTCTACAAGGACAGCAAGATCGGGATGATGATCGACATCGGGACCAACACGGAGATCATCGCGGGCAACAGGGACATGCTCGTCAGCTGCTCGGCGGCCTCCGGACCGGCGTTCGAGGGCGCCCACATCAGGTCTGGGATGAGGGCCTCGAGCGGGGCCATAGAGAGGGTGTGGATCGACGGCGCGACGAACGAGGTCCAG
>JAJYIS010000088.1 GCA_021789945.1 Thermoplasmata archaeon
GCGATGGTGTCCCGGGAGCTCGGCATACCGTGCATCATCGGGACCGGGAACGGTACCAGGGTGCTCAAGACCGGCCAGAGCGTCACCGTGGACACATCCGAGGGCGAGGGGAGGGTCTACTCCGGCCTGCTCAAGTACAGGATCGACAAGACGAACCTTGGCGAGCTCCCGAAGACCAAGACGAAGATAATGATGAACGTCGCGGTCCCCGAGCATGTGTTCACCCAGGGCCAGACGCCGTGCGACGGGGTCGGGCTCGCGAGGCTGGAGTTCATAATCGCCGCCCACATAGGGATACACCCGCTCGCGCTCGTCGACTATGACGAGCTGCAGAACAAGGCCGAGTACGACCCGAAGATCGCGAAGCTGGTCGACAGGATCGAGGAGCTCACGCCAGAGTACGAGGACAAGGAGGACTACTTCGTCGAGAAGCTCGCCTGGGGCGTGGGGAAGATCGCCGCGACCTTCTACCCGAACGACGTCATAGTCAGGCTCTCCGACTTCAAGACGAACGAGTACATCTCCCTGCTCGGCGGATGGCTCTACGAGCCCACCGAGGAGAACCCGATGATTGGCTGGCGCGGCGCGTCGAGATACTACGACGCCAAGTTCAGGCAGGCCTTCAGGCTCGAGTGCCTCGCCCTGCAGAACGTCCGCCATAAGAAGGGCCTAACGAACGTGAAGGTGATGGTGCCCTTCTGCCGCACGCCGGAGGAGGGCAGGAAGGTCATCGAGACCATGGCGAACTACGGCCTCACGCAGCACGAGGACGGGCTCGAGGTGTACGTGATGGCCGAGATACCGAGCAACATCGTCCTGGCCGAGGACTTCGCGGACGTGTTCGACGGCTTCTCGATCGGGTCGAACGACTTGACACAGCTCACACTAGGCCTCGACAGGGACTCGGAGCTGGTCTCGCACCTCTACAACGAACGCAACCCCGCTGTGAAGCAGATGATCGCGTCAGTCATCAAGAGGGTCAAGAGCAAGGGCAGGAAGATCGGCATCTGCGGTCAGGCACCTTCGGACTTCCCGGAATTCGCCGAGTTCTTGGTCGAATGTGGCATCGACAGCATCTCGCTGAACCCAGACAGCGTGATCAAGACCCGCATCCTGGTCGCGGCCAAGGAGAAGTCGCTAGGCCTGACTGAGTGACCGCTGGCCGACTCCCCAGGCCCTGGCCGCGGAGACCTCCGTTTCCACTGCACTGGCTATTAAAGCGCGTTATCAATTATGATAATCTTATTATATTACATTGCGATTTGGCATATGTTAATCCTCCCCCCTTTTTCTGTTGACTGCCTGAGGGACTCATCGATCTCTTTGTCCGGACGTCAGAACTGCTTGAGCATCCTGACCTTCTTTGTCTTCTTCGACGCATCGACCTCTTTGTACCAGATCGAGAGCAGATAGAACCCTATGGGCGTCATGGCGACCGCCAAGATCGCCATGGTCTCCCTCGTGCCGATCATATTCGCGAGGAAGCCGGACGGGACCTCGACCGCCGTCAGCGCTATGGTGAATATCAGCGAGGAGATGCCCACCACCGTCGACCTGTGGGACGAGTCGACGCGCCGGTTGATGTAGCCGCCGATGATCGGCGACTGGAGGTAGTACACGGCATATATCGGGAACTGCACGACGATCGCCCACCATGAGCCCACGGCGAACACGACCGCGAACGATCCTATGATCGTCACCAGGAGGACCAGGAGCGAGGTCTTCTCCCCGAAATCCTGCTCGATCCTTCCCGCCTGCATCGCGGCAATGCCTCCGAAGAGCGTGAACGCCCCGATCGCTGCGCCGATCGGGAACGAGTCCAGCTTGAGAGTCTCGTTCATGTATACGGACCTGAAGACCGCCATCACGTAGGTCGAGATCTCAATCACCAGCTGGAAGAGTATGAGGACCATGATCGCCCTGGAAGTGCGCACCGTCTTCCAGCCTTCCGCGAGCTGCACCTTGTACGAGGCGAACTCCTTTCTGCCGGCCACGGGCTCCTTCAGCAGAAGCACAGTGGCGGTCCCCGCCATCGAGATGACCGCGCTTATGATCAGCGTGAGGTCGAAGCGGTCGTGCCAGACCCATTGGACGAGAACACCTCCCGTCACGCAGGCGATGGCGTTCACAACCGACTGCACGGCCCAGGCGCGCGCCATCACGCCTATGAACTCCTTCGCCCGCCCGACCTCTGTCAGGGTGTCGTAGACGAACGGGGTGTCCCCGCTGACGACGAAGCACACGCCCATGGACCAGAAGATGTTCGACGCGAACAGCTGCCAGAACTGCGTGCTCAGTCCGAAAGCCAGGATCCCCAGGCCGGCGAGGAGCTCCCCCACGAAGAGCACCCTCTTGCGGCCGTACTTGTCGCCCAGCAGGCCCGCGGGCACCTGGAACGCCATCATCGTCGTCCAGAACCCGACATCCACGAGCGTCAGGAGGAAGTAGCTGTCGAGGTTCCTGTACGCCCACAGGGTCCAGAAAGGCATCCAGAGGGAGAACGACGTGACGGCCCGGAAGAGATAGTAGCTCCTGATGCGGTCGTCCCCCGGGGCCATGGCGGACCGTATGAGCGAAGCTCTACTTGCTGGTAATGCAGAGCGTCGCGCTCGCGCGCTGGAGAAATGAAAATCGAGTGGGCTGGCGGCTCAAGGGCCGTCAGCCCTGTCGCTGCGGTTTCAGACCTTCTTCTCCTTGTAGTTCATTCCGAACTTGGGGAGCATCTTGATGAACGGGTCAGGGTCCATCATCTCCGGCGGGAACACGCCCTTCATCTTGACCTTCCCCTGGGCGAACAGGATCGCGCCTATCGCCGCGGGCACGCCGACGGACCATGCGGTCGCGCTGTTGTTCCACCTCTTGTAGGTGTCGGCGTGGTCGAGCGAGGTCCAGCCGTAGTAGCCGGCGTCCTTGCCGTCCTTCTTCCCCTTCACGATGGCGCCGATGGCGCACTGGCCCTTCGCCAGGTGGCCGAGCGTCGACGGGTCCGGCAGGGCGGCGTTGACGACGTCCCTCGGGGCGACCTCGACGTCCTTCACCTTGATCTTGTTCGGGTTGTCCAGGCCGAGCTTCCCGATCATCTTGATGGCGTCGACGTACTCGTCCCCGAGCGCGATCTTGAAGTCCTGATACTGGCAGCCCTTCCCGAGGACCTCTCCGATGTACGTCCCGAGGGTCTCCGACTCCTCGTGGGCGACGTTGTAAATCGGTATCTTGCCGACTCCGTCCGGGAAGTCCATCATCTCCTTGTTCTCGAAGGAGCCGTACTTCCTGTACTTGCCGTCCTTGAAGTAGGTGGCGGGCATCAGGACCTCCTCGATCAGCGTTTCCGGCGACCACAGCGGCGCGAAGTCGTAGCCCTCGACGTATCCGTTGTCTCCGTCCCTGATGAGTATCTCCTTCACGGAGTCCATCTTGTCCGCGCCCTTCCTCGCGAAGAGGTTCGAGAGGCCAGGGTCGCACCCTATGCCCAGCATGCCCATGATGCCGGCCTTCTTCCAGGCTGCGTCCTTCTTGAGGTACAGGAACGACGGCGGGCCAGGGTCGCAGGTGCCTCCGGGCGGGGTCTTGTCGACCGCGATGTCCCATGCGGTGTCCAGGTAGTTCACCTTGGCCTTCTCACAGGCCTCCATTATGTTGAAGTTGAACCTGGGTATCGCGAGGTTGCAGACGATGTCGAACCCCTTGAACGCCTTCGCCATGGCGTCCACGTTCGACGCGTCCAGCTTCACGACGCTCACCTTGTCCGATCCAAGCTTCTTCTCCAGGCGCTTCCCCTTCTCGGGGTTCCTGGCGCCGAGCACGACCTTGTCGTACTCGTCGGAGCCAGCAAGGCACTGGGCGGTCACAGATCCGATGGCACCTACGCCTAAAACCATAGCCTTCATTCTTTCGTCTTCTCCTAGATGGGAAAGACCCTCGTGAATCCCCCAACCGCCAACGATTGCTTCCCTAATTAAACCTCTCTAACGTGGCGTCCGCTGGCAGGCTGGATATGGGTCGGACAGGGCCTGCGGTCGGCCCGGTTTCGCCGCCGGCTCAGTACTTGACCTGCTTGAGCGTGTGGACCGGCATGCCGTACTTCTTCAGCATCTCGGGCCACGGCGCCGGGTCGAGCATCTCCGGCGGGAACACTCCCTTCTGGGGCACGAGCCCGCGCGCAAACAGGATGGAGCCGATCGCGAGGGGCACCCCGACGGTGTACGCCGTCGCGCTGTGACCGTACTTCCTGAAGGTCTTCTCGTGGCTCATCTGTATCCATATGAAGTAGCTGACCTCTTGGCCGTCCTTGACGCCCTTCGTGAGCGTACCCACTGCGCAGTCTCCCTTCGCGCCCTCGCCCAGGGTGGACGGGTCCGGGAGGCACGCGGCCACGACATCCCTCGGGGACACCTTCGTGCCCTTGACATCGACCTTGTTCGGGTTCGACAGGCCGAGCATCCCTATCATCTGGATCGCCTCGACGTAGGTGTCGTCGAGGGCGATCTTGAAGTCGCAGTAGTCGCAGCCCTTGCCAAGGACTTCCCCTATGAATGTCGGGAGTGTCTCAGACTCCTCGTGGTCGACGTTGTATATCGACAGGTCACCGACGGGCTCGGGGAACTCGAATATCTCCTTCCCGCTGAACGGAGGGAGCTTCATGTACTGGCCGTTCTTGAAGTAGGTGGCGGGCATGAGCACCTCCTCGATGAGCGTCTCAGGCGACCACAGGGGGGCGAACTTGTGCCCTTCGACCGTGCCGTTGTCTCCGTCCCTCACGAGGATCTGCTTCACGCGGTCCAGGTTGTCCGCTGCCTGGCGGGCGAATATGTTCGACAGGCCGGGGTCGCATCCGAGCCCCATCATGGCCGTCAGCCCGGCCTTCTTGAACGCGTCATCCATCTTCAGCTGGTTCCACGCGGGTGTCTGCTTGATGACCCCGCCGGCGGGCGTGGTGTCGAGGGCGACATCCCAGGCCATGTCGGCGTAGTGGGAGCCAGCGCCCAGGCAAGCCTCCATGATCTTCAGGTTGAACCGCGGTATCACGCCATTCAGGATAAGGTCGATTCCCTTGAACGCCTTCGTCATCCCTTCGACGTCGGACGCATCGACCCTCTTCACCGAGACCTTGTCGTTCGATATCTTCTTCTCAGCCCTGCTCGCCCTCTCGAGGTTCACGTCGGCAAGGATCACCTTGTCGAACTCCTCGGAGTTGGCGAGTATCTCCGCCGTCACGGAGCCGACCGCTCCGACTCCAAGAACCATTGCCTTCATTCTGTCACATACACCTCGGACGCCGGCGCTCTCGGCCAGAGTCCGACGGTGCCACCAACACCGTGACCTTATTTTAATCTTCGGTGGACGGGTTCGAAGATTGTTTGAGACTGCAACTCTAATGCTCTCGGGATTCGAAGAATCGCAAGTTTCTTTGCACCTAGCCCTGCTGCGTGCCTAGATGTACATCAGCGGACATAGGGATGTATTCGGAACATAATATAATTAATGGACAATAATTGCCTGCCAGGATGGCCGTCCCGGTCTCCGGGGATAATGAAGCTACCCGTCTGGGCGACCCCTGGCAAAGTGATATATCTGCTGCATCTGGATACTCCGGCTAGCCGGGTCTAAGCGCCCGGGACAGGTATTCTTGAAAGGGGAATTCAGAGAGATATGCCCAAGCAACTGCGCGTAGGAATTGTAGGATGCGGTGGAGTAGGACAGTCGATCGCCCAGAAGTTGGCCGTGAGCCCTCTCGTGTCGGACATCGTGCTCGCGGACGTCAACCTGAAGGGAGCGGAGTTCGTCAAGAGGAGGACGAAGAGCGACAAGATCTCGGTCAAACAGTTGGACGCGAGCGACCCCGAGCAGGTCGCCGAGGTCGCGAAGAAGGTGGACGTCGTCGTCAACGGCGCCGTGCCCGCCCTGAACCTCAAGATAATGGAGGGCTGTCTGAAGGGCGGGGCCTCGTACATCGACATGGCGAACGGCGACAAGGAGTACGGCCACCCGATGTTCGACGACCAGCTCGCCCTGGACAAGAACTTCGAGGACGCGGGATCCATCGCGCTCTGTTGCATGGGGGTAGACCCGGGTGCGTCGAACATATTCGCGAAGCGTGCCGCGGACAGGATGGAAGAGGTGCGCTACGTGAAGGTCAGGGACGCGGACACTGGGAGGCTCGAGGGATACGATTTCGCGACGTACTTCTCACCGGAGTCTATGCTTGAGGAGGTCATCAAGGACCCGCTCTATTGGGAGGACGGCAAGTGGGGAAGGTCGCCCGCTCTTGAGGTGACCGAGACCTACGACTTCCCGGAACCGATCGGCAAGATGAAGCTCTACAGGACGGACCACGAGGAGAGCGAGCTCGTGCCGAAGTTCCTGGGCAAGCCTGTGAGGGATGTCGACTTCATGATCTCCCTGGACGAGACCTTCGTCAGCTATGTCAAGGTGCTCAAGAAGGTCGGCCTGACGTCCTTCAAGCCGCTGGACATCAGGGGCTCGAAGGTCGTCCCCTTCGAGGTCGTGATCGCCGCGATGCCGAGGCCTGACGACCTCGCGGGCAAGATCAAGGGCAACGCCATGGTGCTGACCGAGGTGGGCGGGACGATGGGGGACAAGGAGGTCGCCGTACGGACATGGACCTGGATCTCGCACGAGCGCGCGCACGAGATATGCGGCATCCACGCGACCGCATACCAGACGGCCATGCCGGTAGTCGTGGCCGTCGAGATGCTGGCCAGGGGCGAGATCAAGGCGAAGGGGGTCAAGTCCCCCGAGTGCGTCGACCCCGTGAAGTTCTGCGAGTACCTGCCGGAGAAGGAGACGCCGGTGTTCGAGGAGATCGTCCCGCTCAGCAGCAGGAAGAAGTGAATGCCGGGTCGCCGGAAGAGCTCACTTCCGGAAGCTCGGGAACCTGCTGACGTCCCTGTGAGGCAGGAACATCGCCTTCGCGAACTCGCTCTGGAAGTCCTTCTCGGCTGCGAGCTCGACATAGCCGACCTTCCGCGAGAGCTCGTCCGCCAGATCTCGCATCTTCGTGGACTTCAGGCTCATCCTCGCCCCGGCCCCGGCCGCATTGCCGATGAACTCGATGCGTTCGACGGGCACATCTGGGTACATCCCGATCGCTATCGCGCTCGACGCGTCGACGTAAGTCCCGAACGCGCCCGCGTCGTAGAC
>JAJYIS010000089.1 GCA_021789945.1 Thermoplasmata archaeon
ACGGAAAGCGCCATAGTACGCCGTTTCCGCTCGACAAGCGCCGAAAGGAGAGGCTTGATGGAATGGTGAGCAGAGCTGCATGGGACAGATGGGCGCCAGCCGTCTATCTGCTTGTCATCGGACTCGTGATGGGGTTCTACCTGGGTTTCGCGGCACGAGCGCTGAACGGTGGGGCAGTGATGCTGGCACTGCCCGCGCTCCTGCTCGTGACTGTCGCGATCGTGCTGTGGCTGATTTCAAGGAGGGTTGGCAGGGCTCGACAACAAGCCGGTTGATGCGACCAGCCCCCGCGAGCGTGCCTCGATGCCGTCGATCAAGATCAAGGACCTGAACATGTACTATGAGATCCACGGCGAGGGGCGGCCGATGGTCCTGATCGAGGGGCTCGGGACTGATATGCGCCCCTACATGAAGGTCGTCGAACGATTCTGCCAGAGACGCAAGGTCCTCATCTTCGACAATCGAGGGGTCGGCCGCACCGACAAGCCTGACATGCCATACACGATGGACATGATGGTCGAAGACACGGCCGGGCTGATGGAGGCGGTCGGCATCGAGAAGGCGGATATCGTGGGGTTTTCCATGGGAGGTCGAATCGCGATGGCATTGGCCCTCAGGCATCCTGGGATGGTGAGAAGCCTCGCCCTCGCCTCGACCACGGCCAAAACAAGGCGCAAGGACCTCCCTTCGAGGTCCAAGCTCGTCAAGATGATCAGGAGCATACGGCTGTTCGGGGACGGCCAGCAACCATACTACGCCTTCAAGCGACAGCTGGAGGTCTCGCGACATTTCGACTGCAGCGACCAGCTCCCCAGGATCCAGGTGCCGACCTTGATCCTCCACGGCAAGGATGACAGGCTGGTCCCGCTTTCCCTTGCCGAGGAGCTGCACGCGGGGATAAAGGGCTCGGAGATGAGGGTCTTCGACGGAGGGCATGCCTTCTTCTTCTGGGACGCAAGGCGATTTGTCGATGCCGTATCGGAGTTCCTGACAGGCACCGGCTGAGCAGGCATTGCCTCCTGTCTGCCTTCCCACTCCTAAGGCCTCATCCGAGGCCGGGCCCGGGTTCGGATTTGCTGAATGCCAGCCTGCCGGAATTCTCCGACCACGGCTCAACGAAGCTTGACGTCGAACTCGTCAAGACCGATGGTCTCGCAGATCTCCTCGGCGAATCGCACATGATTCTCGTCGTGTGATGCGACGCCGCCCTTGACCAGCATTGAGCGAAAATCGTAATCCTCGGCGCCGAGGCAGGTCGCGAGCGCACAGCCGCTCGCGCTGAGGCCAACGATCAGGACTGTATCGCACCCCTTCTCCCGGAGAATGGATTCCAGACCTGTCTTGTTGAACGAATTGGGATAGTGCTTCGTGACCCTGACATCGTCCTCCTCTATCTGGACAGCTTGCGTGAACTCGAACGCATCCGTCCCTGGGGTCACGCTCCGCTTGAGGTCCTCGTGGGAAATCACAACAATTGGATAACCGCTCTTCCTGAACCAACTGATGGCCTCGTTCATCACATCCATGCGCTTCTCGACCGACGCCTTGAGCTCAGGGGAGTTGCCCAGCCAGGCGTTCTGTATGTCCACGACGAGGAGGGCCGGTTTCATGCTGATCCCGCATCCTCCATACGATTCTCTACCCTATTGGCTTTTCCGAGGAGATGATTTGAACATCGCCATTCGCCATGTCCAGGGCGTATGGCGCCTACCAGATCCTTGACCGCCCCGAATCCAGACGACGATTCACGTAGGCAATCATATCTGGAGCAGGACCGGTTCATGTTCATGCTCACGCGACCTGCAGCTTGGCACTGCCATTACAGATTCAAGAAGCCAGTCGATTCTCCCAAGATGCAGCGAGCGGAATCTTGGTCCAATTGAGAACGGTCTACGCGGTGAGGACTGAAAACCGATGTCTACGCGAAAATGCATCTGTCGTCCAATCTTAGTACTCTGAATGGCTTCTCGGCGATGATGGTCCGCAAGCGCTATGAGAGCCCCATCTCCACCATCGGGCTCTTTGTCATCATCGCCCTCGGGTTCATTGCTACCGCGTTTGACCCTACTGGGTTCGTGGCAAGAAGCGGTGGGACCATCCATGCTCAGTCACTGACGGGTGTGAACCAGGCTCTGTTCGCCATAGGCCTTGTCTTGATCATCGTCGGCTCGGTCATCAGGATAGTGGCGATCGCCACCCTGAGGAGGAACTTCTCGGGGGCGCTACGCATCAGGGCGGACCACACCCTGGTCAAGAACGGGATCTACAAGCACATGCGCCACCCAGCCTACCTGGGTGCGATCCTGCTGTTCGCCGGCATCCCGGTCATGCTCTCCAGTCTGCTAGGCCTTCTAGCAATGCTTCCCCTGGTACCCTATTTGGCGCACCGAATCAGACTCGAGGAGAGAATGTTGATCGAGAGATTCGGGAAGGACTACGAGGAATACATGCGCTCCAGCAAGCGTCTCATTCCTTTCGTGTATTGAGAGATTGGGCGACCTTTCAGCGATTCCAAGCCACCGTTGGACTATGTGGGTCCAACCTCTGGATTGGCTCAACTGGGTCCCGCAAGGCGATGTCAGCTGATCTCTTCGGGGCGATCCGCAGGACTGACACACCCTTTGTCGCTAGAAGCAACGGACACACCCAGGCAAAGCTTATCTCGCCGGAGTATGTTCGCGGAATGCAGCGAAGTCGTTGTGGGCTCCGGACCGGACAAGACGGAGCAGAGGAGGAATGGAGAGATGAACCACGTGATCGAAAGGCTATCAGCCGGCCTGATTGTGCTGCTGCTTTCTCTGACGCCCTTCATCATCATCGACGAACACTCACAAGTCCTGGCCTCGGGACCGAACGGCATCTACATACCCGTTCAGTCTGCCGGGTCCCCTGTGACCGGTGCATATGTCAACCTGACGAATGTGCACACTGGATCAGTCATCACAGCGCAGTACTCTTCATCGATGGGCGTGTACACCGTCCCCAACGCTCCCTCAGGATACTACCGGGTGGATGTTGTCGCCAATGACTATTTCGACCAGATCGATGCTGCCGAGTTCCGGTTCGACGGATTCTCGAACTACACATCATCAACGATCGACCTCCATGCATTCCCGTACAGGGGATCCACGTGGAATGTCACCGTCACAGACAGCTACGGCTTTCCGGTAATGGGAGCCTCCGTTGGGTTCTACTACCAGGCGACGGGGGCGAAGTACGGCGAATATGTCGCCAAAGCCACCACAGATGTCTATGGGAACGCCGTGTTCAACATGTTCAATACAACCAGCGCCTACGAGCTGGTGGTCATGAAAGCGACCTATGCGACATACCTCGAACCGGTGACCGTCACCGCGGACGGCTGGAGGAACATCACGCTCTCACCGTCGCACAGGGTCACGGGGTTCGTCGCGGACTCGAACGGGCCTGCGAACAACGTCGTTGCGTACCTCGTCAACCAGGACTCGAGCGTCCCATGGGTCGTCAGGGTCCTGAAGAGCTACGGGTCATTCGTGGCGTTCGACGCATATGATGGGACTTTCACTCTGGTTGCAGACGCTGACGGAGACTCCTCGTTTGTCTCCACGGTGACGGTATCTGGGGGGAACGTCATGCTCTCGATACCTACCCTTGCACCCCAGACTCAGGGAGCAGAGATGGTCAATATCACATTCGGAGCCGACTACAATTCCTTCTCCCTGTCCGTCGACGCCTACTGGTCCTATGACAGAGCCTATCCTGGTCTGCCGTTCAACGACATGGGCAGCCTAAGGGCGCAGGTCGACCTTGTCATGGGAGACGGGAACGGCTACCTTGACTCGACCGAGATCTCCGCGTTCTTCGACAGGGTCCGCTCATTCGGCACCCAATATGTCTCCAGCTCTGGACTGATCGACGTGAACGACACCGTCTTCGCATCGGCACTCTCGGTGACAGGGTTCGACATCCAGTTCGGTGATGGAGCAGGGCCGGTCACTTTGAGCGACACTGCTCGGTACGGCTACACGTGCCAGTACGCCTCATCCAGCCCCGTTGATGTAGATGCCGATGAGTACATTGTCGATGCGACCGTTCCGTACGACTCCACCTCCGTCGACCACAGGCTCCAGATCGCCCTGGTGCACGAGTATGAGCTGGTCGCCAACACGAGCACGAACAATGTCGTTGTATCGGGATATCAGGTCGTGGGGATAGACCCGACGCTGGTCTCGACCGGTGGGCAGGAGACGGTAGTGCTGACCGTCCAAAAGTCCGCGGTGCCGATCGCGGCCGCCGGCATAGTCGCGTCTCAGCACGCGTATGCTGTCCGTGACTCGTACGGGAACCTTGCGAGGTACATTGTCGCTGTCAATAGAAACGTGACGCTGACATCATCCGGATCTGCCGATCCCAACGGGAACCCTCTGACATACACATGGGACTTCGGAGACGGCTCCCCCGTCGTAACCACAGCCGACCTGGAGGTAGTCCACCGCTTCACGCAAGCCGCCTTGGTCATCGTCAATCTGACAGTCACAGATGTAGTGGGTCTCCAGAACTGGAGCGACATCGATGTGACCTGCGACGCCATCGCCCCGACACCCATCGTCACGGTCAAGGACAAGACTGTCGTTGGCAGCACGATCGAGGCAGACCAAAGGGAAACCCTCGTGATGAACGCGACCTCGTCGACCGACGACGCTGTGGCCATGGGCGACGGGCTGGGGATCATAGACTATGTCAGGTTCGATTTCGGCGACGGCAACGCGTCAGGCGTGATATCTTGGTCAGCGGACCAGCAGAATGTCAGCCACGCGTATGAGACCGCCGGCAACTACACCTTGACCCTCAACGTCACAGACGTGGTCGGACATTGGAGGAATACGACCGTCTTCGTTCATGTCAACGACTCCACGCCCCCGACGCCTGTCGCCGTGATCTGGCCAAGCCCTGCCCTTGCAGGTCAAGTCGTCTGGTTTGATGGTTTGAACTCCAGCGATGCGGACGGATCGATAGTGTCCTATTCGTGGACTTTCACGGACGACGGCGTGCCCGTCACGCTCGAGGGCGCGAATGTCTCATACGTCTTCGGGACCGGACCGCAGATGGTAACGGTCATGCTGAACTGCACGGACTCCAGCGGCAACTGGGCGACAACGGTGGTGATGCTTCAGGTCTCGGGTGCGATTCCCGAATTCCCGGATCCGATCGTGCCCATCGCCGGCATGGCGGTCTTGGTGTGCATCATCGCGATCCGGACCAGGAAGGGCAGAACCTGAACTCGGGCCATACGTCTTCCCGGGGCCTGCATCCAACATCATGTCCCCGATGAGGAGCGCCCGTCACCGTTGTGTCCACCAAGGTCCCTTCCGAGCCTAGCATCCCTCATCAGTCTCGACAGCGCAGGGAATCAAGGCGAGCTTCCTCCTAGGCTGTGAAGTCCGCAACTGTCTTCCTGTCCAGCCTCTTGACGACTTCCACAACCAGCCTGACGGTGTCCACTGCGTCGGTCATGCTGAAGAAGCCTGCGTGAGTGTGCACATGCCTTGCGGGAACGCCTATGGTGATGCTCGGGCACCCAGCGTTCGCAATGTGGATGACACCGGCGTCAGTCTCTGACACGACCTGGGCGAGCTGATAGGGTATCTTCTTCTTCTCTGCGACGTCGATCACAAGGCGGAGAAGGCCTTGGTTTGGGACCATCGAAGCGTCGTAGGTCGTGATCGACGGGCCGCGCCCCATCCTGGCGGATGCCTCGCTCTCCTCGATGCCTGGGACATCTCCAGCTATGTCAGTATCGACAGCGATACAGACATCGGGTTTCGTGACGAAGGCCGCCGTACGGGCGCCTCGCAGGCCTTCTTCTTCCAGTGTGGTGGCTGCGCCTATCACCTTGTTCGGATGCGGAATCCTTTGATCATGGAGCCTTCTGACAACTTCCGCAGCGACCCATGTGCCGATCCTGTTGTCGAAGGCCTTGCCGAGCGCAATGATGTCCTCTCCCTTCCGCTTGCCGTCCCTGAATACCGCTTTCCTGAACGTAGAGAATCTGGATACTGGGACCACAGGGTTGCCAATCCTTGCACCCATGGCCTCAGCCTCCTTCTTGTTTGACGCACCGACATCGATGAACATCTTCTTGAGAATGACGACTTTCTTCCGCTCCTCTAGGGACAGCAGGTGAGGAGGCTTTGCCGCGATGACCCCTCCTATGTCTCCCTTCGCGGTCCTCACAAGCACCCTCTGGCCCAGGAGGACCTGGTCGGACCAACCCCCAAGGGGATTGAATGTGAGGTAGCCAAGCTCGTTGACAGACGACACGATGAAGCCCACCTCGTCGACATGACCAGGGATCAGGATTGTGGGATTGTCCGAGGTGCCGCTCTTCTCGAACATGAGCGTTCCCAGCTTGTCCGAATATACTCGATCGGAGAAGTTCTCCACGTATCGTCTGACAATCTCTGTCGAATCGCTCTCGAACCCCGACGGGCCGAAGGAATCCACGAGTTCCTCCATGAACGCCAGCGGCCGACCTTGGACTTGTCCGAATCCTCCTGCGACCGCTGCCACTGTCTTGGACCGGGACTTGCTGGTCATAATCTCGGAATTGCATCGCCTTTCATTCCCAAAGGTCTTTTCATGGGTTTCCGTCGAAGCCTTGTTGTGAGACGGCTAGCATAGGCCATCCCTGAAGTGTCCGTATGGGAGCCAGGGAGGCAGCCAGACAAGAACTGATTCAATCATCGAGGTTGAAAAGCGAGGAGCTGATTCCTGAAGCCGAGCGGCAATCAGCGCATCGATACGCATGGACCCAGGGTCCAAGCCCGATATTGATGGATCAGACTTCAGTGCTCCCCTTCTGGCGAGAAGGACGACTCGGGATTCTTGCTGCAATATCCGTCTCGTTGGCTATCGTTCTTCTGTGTTTCTTCATATATGTGCTGCTCTGAGGGCCAAGCGAGAGTCGCCTTTCCTCCCTGTGGATATCATGATGAAATCGTCCCTCTGGACCTGCAGCGTACGAAAAGTCGAAAGACCATACTATGCTCTAGTCACGGATTCAACCCCGGTAAAGGAGTGCAATTTGAGTGCGTCCTATGGATTGGGGCAGATCCGTGACACA
>JAJYIS010000090.1 GCA_021789945.1 Thermoplasmata archaeon
CTCATCCGGTCGTACGAGAACATCCCGGAGATGAAGATGCGCCTGCTCGCGCTCAAGGACAGCGTCAAGGAGCCGCACCTTAAGGCGCTCCTGGACAGCTTCTTCGACGACGCCGGGTTCATGGCGGGATTCGCGGCCGCGCCCGCATCGATACAGCTCCACTCAGCCGCGGTCGGCGGCCTGCTCAGGCACACGCTCAACGTCGCCGAGTTCTGCACCAAGATCGTCGAGGTCTACCCCGACCTCGACCGGGACCTCGTGCTGACGGGGGCGCTGCTTCACGACATCGGCAAGGTCCCCAGCTTCAAGGTCACGAGCAACATCACGCAGACCCACGAGGGAAACCTCCTGGGGCACATCATCCTGGGGGACCAGGAGCTCACCCGGAGGATGTCCAAGATCGAGGGGCTCGCGGACGATCTGTCGTCCAAGGTCAGGCACATCCTGCTCTCGCATCATGGCAGGAAGGACTGGGGATCGCCGGTCGAGCCGATGCTCCCCGAGGCTCTGGCGGTCCACGAGGCCGACGACCTGGACGCCAAGCTGGACTACATGATCTCCAAGCGATCGGACGCGGTCACCGAGGACGATTGGATCTGGGATTCCCGACTGTCGCGGCTCATCTACCTGAAGTGAGAGGGCGGCGACCGATGAGCATAAGTGAGCATTCAGGTCTTCCTTATAGTACGAAGAAATACATCAATGCACGAAAGAGATTTATATTGTACAGAGTGTAGGGCGTCTCAAGAGGGATCGACATGATTCCGACAAGGACGACACTGACCCCAGACGAGATGCCCAAGAGATGGTACAACATACTGCCTGACCTGCCGGAGCCCCTGGCTCCTCCGCTGAACCCGGGGACAAAGAAGCCCGTGGACCCGAAGGACTTCGAGCCGATCTTCCCCAAGGCGCTGATCAGGCAGGAGATGTCTTCTGAGAGCTACATCGACATACCCGATGAGGTGCTGCAGGCGTACATGATGGCCAACCGGCCGAGCCCCCTCCAGAGGGCCGTCAGGCTGGAGCAGGTGCTCAAGACGCCCGCGAAGATATACTTCAAGCGCGAGGACCTGAGCCCCGCCGGGAGCCACAAGACGAACACCTCGATCGCCCAGGCCTACTACAACATGAAGGAGGGCATAGAGAACCTCGCGACGGAGACTGGCGCAGGGCAGTGGGGCACCGCGCTCAGCCTCGCATGCAATTACTTCGGACTCGGCTGCGAGGTGTTCATGGTCCGCGCGAGCTACGACCAGAAGCCCTATAGGCGAGAGATGATGAGGGTGTACGGCGCGAAAGTGCACCCGTCCCCGAGCGACATCACCGACTTCGGCAAGAAGATGCTCGCGAAGGACCCGAAGCATCCCGGCTCGCTCGGCATCGCGATCAGCGAGGCCATGGAGACCGCCGTCAAGGGAAAGAACACCAAGTACAGCCTCGGGAGCGTCCTGAACCACGTGATGCTTCACCAGACGATAATCGGCGAGGAGACCCTGCTTCAGTTCAAGAAGCTCGACGAGCAGCCCGACTACATGATCGGGTGCGTCGGCGGTGGCTCGAACTTCGCCGGGTTCACGTTCCCCGCCATCGGCGAAAAGCTGAAGAAGAGGATGAAGACGGAGTTCATCGCCGTGGAGCCGACCGTTGTTCCTAGCCTCACGAAGGGCAAGTACGAGTACGACTTCGGAGACACCGCGGGAATGACCCCGCTGCTCCTCATGTACACGCTCGGGCACGAGTTCGTCCCGTCGCCCATACATGCGGGCGGGCTCAGGTACCACGGCGCTGCCCCGACCGTCAGCCAGCTGGTCAAGAACAAGGTCGTGAAGCCTGTCTCGTACATGCAGAAGGAGGTGTTCGACGCGGCGGTGATGTTCGCAAAGGCCGAGGGGATCATCCCGGCGCCCGAGACGGCCCACGCGATAAAGGCCGCGATCGACCTCGCGCTCGAGGCGAAGAAGAAGAACGAGAAGAAGATCATCGCGCTCAACTTCTCCGGGCACGGCCTGCTGGACCTGGGAGGGTACCAGCAGTACCTGGACGGCAAGATGACCTGAAACCTATCGGACGGGGCCAGGAGGGCTCAAGCGAAGTAGCCCTCTTGGTCCTCCCTCAGGCTCCTGTAGGAGGTCCTGAACTCGGGCCTGTCCGTGAGGAGCCTGAGCTTGTGCTCGAGGTCCTGCTCGAGCCGGTCCTGGCGCGCGCGGTAGTACTCGTTCCTGAACAGGTCGGCGGTGTCGGAGGAGTACTGCTGCAGGCCGAACATGATTATGCTCTGGGCGTTCGTCGACTGCGACGCGACCGTGAGCGGGATCGGCGCGCCGTTCTTCACGAGCTCGAGCATGTCTGGAGAAGGGCCGCCGACCTCTGCGCCCGACGCCGCGAACACCCGAGAGGCGATCTCAGCGGACTTGATCTGGTAGACCTTCTTGTCGGTGAATATGAAGGTGTCGTTCTCCGAGCGGACATGGTTCCTCCCGGTCAGCGCCCTCCACTCGTGCTTCCGCTCGCTCTCGTCGAACTTGGCCTTGAGATACCTCATGAACTCGTCTATGCCGTAGAACTCCATGCTCCTGTGACCCTTCTGCCCCCGCCACTCCGCTTCACGCGAACATAGCGCGCTCGGACGATGAGTGGTGTCCTGCTCACCTGAAGCTCTCGCCCGTGATCCGCTCGAACATGTCGGTGTAGAGCTCGGAGGCGTGCTTTATCTTGGACTCTGGCAGCGCGGGGATCTTCGGCTCTGGCTTCCCAAGCTTCCTGGCCTCCATCAGCTTGTCGAAGTACCCTAGCTCCCGGTAATACTTCCTCACGCTCTCCTTGCTGAGCTCCACGAACTGTCCCTTCGAGTAGTCGTTCCAGTCCCACCAGCGATCCTCGTCCGCGGTCCCGAACGTGTCGACGATCATCAGCTCGCGCGATTCGTCGAATGCGTACTCCTTCTTCCCGTCGACGTGGATGAGGTCCCTCTTCTCGACCTCCTCAGCGATCCTCTCGTCGATCTCGAGCACGGAGTCAATGATCATCTTGTAGTCCGCGTCGGTGAGCCCGGCGATCTTGAGAGCCTCCTTCTTGGTGAGGAGCCTGTCATGGTCTTCCAGCTTGGTCGTGACCTCGAGGTACGGCTCAGGGAGCTTGTCGCCGTACTTGATCTCCTTGCTGCCCTTGAACCCGAGCTTCGAGGACGTTATCTCGTGCGCCTGGATCCGGTCCCAGAGAGAGCCTGCGACATAGTGCCTGCAGATTATCTCGAGCGGGAGGAGGTAGTTGACGGTCTTCTTGTCGATCTTGGAATATGGGAGCACCTGGACCTTCTCGACCCTCATGCGGTCGGGCGGGACGAACTCCCGGAAGTGCGTCTTGAGGCCCGAGGACCGGACGACCTGGAACCAGAACGCGCTCGACCTGCAGAGCGACTCCCCCTTGTGCGGTATCAGGGATGGTATCACCTTGTCGAATACCGAGATCTTGTCCGAGAAGACGAACTCCAGCGTGTGTGCGTCGACCTCGTAGACGTCCTTTACCTTTCCCTGACGTATCAGTTTCATGTGGTCCGGTTGCGTTGTAAGTAATCTTGGTTATTAATGTTTTGGGCAACTGTGCAGCGCGTTGCAGATTCGTTGCGGCGCCGAGAAATTCCATCGAATGGTGGTAAGCTCAAAACCATTAAACTCCGAAAACCAGCTAAGCTTCTCCGCAGGAGGTTGAGGGATGGCCAGCCACCTTTCGAGACACTTCTCAGAGAGGGCGAAGGAACTACGTGCGTCCGAGGTGAGGGAGCTCCTGAAACTCCTCCAGGTCCCGGACATGATCTCATTTGCCGGAGGCTTTCCCAATCCGGAGTCGTTCCCCGCGGAGCTCGTCCGTGAGATCGTCAACGATGTTCTGAAGAAGGACGGCGCCCAGGCGCTCCAGTACGGCATCACCGAGGGATACATGCCGCTGAGGGAGTCCATCGCGGAGAGGATGAACAAGAAGGGCATGAACACCACGAAGGACAACATCCTTGTCGTGAGCGGGTCGCAACAGGTGATAGACCTCACGGGCAAGGTGTTCATCGACCCGAAGGACCTGGTCGTGGTCACCGCCCCGACATACCTGACGGCGCTCACTGGCTGGGCGGTGTTCCAGGCCAGCTTCGAGTCTGTCCCGATTGACAAGGACAACATGCGCATGGACATCTTCGAAGAGCGCATCAGGCGGCTCGCGAAGCGGTCGAACGCGCCCGTCATGGTCTACGCGCTCCCGAACTTCCAGAACCCCGCCGGCGTGACGATGCCTGAGAGGAACAGGCGGAGGCTGGTCGACCTCGCGTCCGAGTACGACTTCCTGATCCTCGAGGACGACCCGTACGGCGAGCTGCGGTACAGGGGTACCCCGATCCCGCCAATCAAGAGCTTCGACGACGAGGGCAGGGTCATCTACATGAGCACATTCTCCAAGACACTCGCGCCCGGGCTGAGGGTCGGCTGGGTCGTCGCCGACCCCGAGATCCTGAGCAAGCTCGTGATCGCGAAGCAGTCGGCGGACGTGTGCGCGAACGTCCTCGGCCAGAGGATCGCGCACGAGTACATCGTCCGCGGCCACATAGACCCGCAGATCGAGAAGATCAAGGCCCTGTACAGCCGGAAGATGGACCTGATGCTCGACGGCATGGAGGAGTTCATGCCGGAGGGGATCTCGTGGACGAAGCCAGAGGGCGGCATGTTCCTGTGGGTGGACCTGCCGGAGGGCATGGACTCTTCGGAGCTGCTGAAGAAGGCCCTCAAGAAGCGCGTCGCGTTCGTGACCGGCAAGGCGTTCTTCGCGGACCCGAAGGAGGGCACGGGCTCCCTGAGGCTGAACTTCACGCACCCGTCGGACCAGATGATCACCGAGGGGCTCAGGAGGCTGGGCTCGGTGCTGAACCAGGAGATCGTCTCGAAGTGGGACAAGTCCGCGGACGACCGCAAGATCGAGGACGCGGTGAAGGGCACCTTCCTCAACAAGACCTAGAAGACGTCCGCCCCAGCGTGCACCACGAGGCCCTTCTCGGTGATCGAGTAGGGCTTGACTCGCCTCGAGTGCGCGGTCCTCCTCATCTTCAGTATCCTGACCGTCAGCTGGACCTCGCCCCCTTCCTTGCTCTCGTCAGACTGGAGCAGGAGCACCCCGTCGGCCGTGTACTCCGCGAGCCCGTCCCTGGACGAGCGGGGGTTGTCGTCCTTGACCTCTGCGGTCAGGAGGGTCGTCGCGCCCGTGCTCCTCAGGAGCTGGCAGAGGTTGAACAAGTTCGTCCTCCTGTCGTTCTCGTCCGAGAACATCATGTTGAGCAGCGAGACCGAGTCGACGACGACCCGCTTCGCCCCGAACGACTTGACGAACTTCGGCAGCTCGCTCTTGATCCTCGTGACGGTGCTCTTCGCATCGGAAGGCTCCAGCTTGAACAGGCCCAGCCGCTTCTTGTCCAGGGCCTCCGCGAGGTCCCAGCCGAAGGACGCGGCGCTCTTCGTGATGGACTCCTTGTCCTCCTCGAGGGATATGAAGATGCACGGCTCGTTGTTCTTGAGGCCCTCGATCAGGAACTGGAGGCCGAGGGTGGTCTTGCCGGTCCCGAACGATCCCATGACAACGACGATGTGGTTCTCGGGCAGCCCGCCCTGGAGCATCTCGTCGAGGCCCTCTATGCCAGTCTTGACCCTTGCGACAGCCATTTTGTCATCCCACCCTTTCGGTGTTGATCACTACGAAGCCACTCTGAGATGTGATGAGGGTTGCGAACCTCGCGATCCGCTCCTGGTCGAGGTGCGGCAGGACGCTCATGAACTTCTCGACATAGAGGTACCGCTGACGCTTCGACGTGTGATGGAACTTCGCCCACTCGAACTTGAGGACGCCGTCGACGCTGTCGATCAGCATCTGCTGCCTCTTCCTGTCGAGTATCTCGTCCGTGAGGACGAGGTAGAAGATCGAGCCCCACTTCTTCGCCATCCTCTGGATCCCCTTGACCAGGGCGACGAGGTCCTGGAAATCGACGGATTCCGAGACGACGAGGTCCGTGAGCGAGTCGATTATGACCATGCTCTTCGGGGCGTTCTGGTCCAGGAAGTCCACGAGGGACTCGAGTATGCCGTCCTTGGTCTCCCCGGAGAACAGGCCGGACTGGTCCGAGCCGACCCATGAGGTCGGGACGACGGTGTGGGTGAAGTAGTCCTTCGAGAAGTCCTTGAACAGCAGGCCGCCGCTCAGCGACTCGTAGAAGTCCCTGTTGAAGGACATCTTGACCTCGTTCAGGAGGTCATCCTTGGACCGCGAGAATGTGACATAGCACATCTTCTCTGGAAGCACTCCTCCCTTGCCGGCGTCGCCGAGCATGAAGTTGCGAGTGTCCGGGAACTCCTTCACTATGCCTATCTTGGCGGCCGAGGTGAGCGCGAACTCGAGGCCTCCGCCTCCGACATCGCCGAGCAGGAGCACGACGGAGCCTATCGGCATCCCGCCCTGTATGATGGAGTCGAAATCAGCGACTCCAGTGGGTATCCTGAGCACATCCCCTTCCGACATGAACGTCTCATCTGATGTGCTTTGATGATAATGAATTTTTTGGATGAGCTGGCTTCCACTTCGTGGAAGTCCCCGTGCGAGAATTCACGGCCAGGTGGGTCTAGTACTTCTGCTCGACGAACTGGGCGACCATCCTGAGAGCCTTCTCCACGGCCTGCTGCTTCACCTTGATACGCGTGCCCTTGAAGAGGCTCTTCGAGCAGACCGTGCCCTTGGCCGAATTTACCGCGATGTACACGAGCCCGACTGGCTTCCTCGGGGTACCACCGGTGGGACCGGCGATCCCGGTTATGCCGACCCCTATGCTCGCGTGGAGGGCGTTCCTCGCGCCCGAGGCCATCTGGCGGGCGACCTCGTCGCTCACCGCCCCCTTGAGTATGAGGGAACTCTCGTGGACCTCGAGGAGGTCGATCTTGGTCCTGTTGCTGTAGGAGATCACCCCGCCAACGAAGTAGTCGCTGCTTCCAGCCACGTTGGTCAGCGCGTCTCCCAACCGGCCGCCCGTGCATGACTCGGCGACGGCAATCGTCAGCCCCTTCTT
>JAJYIS010000091.1 GCA_021789945.1 Thermoplasmata archaeon
CCCTCGACGACGCTCTTCCGACCTTCCGCCTCCCACTTGTCCCCGGTCCTCCTGTCCGTGATGTCGGTGATGAAGTGCTCCTTGCCCAGCCACTGCATGGTGTGCCTCTCCGCGAGGAACGACCCTCCCGGGCCGACCTTCTTTATGAGCTCGACGGCCAAGTGATCGTCGTCGACAGTGACGCCGTACGCTAGTCTGGCCATTATCTTCGCCATCTCGTCGTCGATGACCATCTGCTCGTACGAGAGCATCGTGACGTCGTCCAGGAGGCCCAGGCCGGCGATCATGTCGCAGCCCGCATAGAACTGCGGCATCCCGGAGGACATCTTCTCGTAGCACGCCTGCGCGCCGGGCAGCTTGGCCGACGTGACTATCCCCCCGCACAGGATGGGGAAACCGTACTTGTGGGCGAGTTCGCCCGCGCCCGCCGAGATCAGCGCCCTCTCCGGCCCTCCGCCCGCCCATGTCATCGTGCGCATATCGAACGCAGCGCCGCCGGTGCCGTACATGAACGGCGAGCCAGGGGCCGCGAGCTGCGCCATGGTCAGGCCCGCGAGGACCTCGGCGTTGTTGACTATGATGGAGCCTGCGAGCGTGACCGGGCCGGTCGCGCCCGCCTGAGGCATGCCGTAGAACGAGATCGGAACGCCGGCCCTCGCGATCTCCAACGCCCCCTCGGTCGAGCCGCCGTCCAGCTGGAGCGGCGAGAAAGGGCAGTGCATCGAGGAGAAGATCGGCCTCCTCCTGAGCGCCTTCTCGTCTCCCGCGAGGGCGGCCCCGAGCTTCACCAGCCACTTGGCCTCCCGCTTGTGGCTGGTCGTCTCGACCTGGACGTGCTTCTCTATGCTGGTCAGTGCGACCCTGAGGTCCACCACGTGCCTGATGTAGTCGGGGACGTCCTGGCAGCTGATGCAGGGCCAGAATATGTGGGCGGAATCGAGCGCGTTCGCGACCTTGCCGACCATCGCGAGGTCCGCGCTCGTGGACATCCTCCGCTTCCCTGTCTCGAAGTCCATCACGCTCGTCCCGTTTCCGTCGGTCGTGCAGAACACCCTTCTTCCGTCAAGCACGACGTCGTTCTTCGGGTTGCGCGCGCACAGGGTGATGTTCTTCTTCGCCCTCCGGATGGACTCCTCCACCAGATGGCCAGGGATCTTCGCCCTGCTCTCCCTGTAGTCGACCGTGCACCCGGCATCCTCGAGGAGGTTCAGGCACTCCTTGCTGAAGACCTTGATGCCCGCGTTCTCAAGCACATCGAGGGTCCCCCAATGGAGCGAGTCCAGATCGCCCCTCTGGAACATGTGGAACTCCACTTTGCCCTTCGGAAATCCTATCATTCGATCGTCCTCCGCGCGGGCGTCCCGAACGACCGCGAGGGACGCTCGTACTTGGTGTTGTTTCCTGTATCGATACCGAGTATTTATCTGATTGGACATCGCACGCTGGGCGCACGATTTCCACAGCTCCGAGGAGTCATAGAGGAGGGGTGACACCTCATGCGGGCCGGAAGCAGACATCCCGAAAGTCTTTAATCAGAAGAGCGATATCGACCGACGGCCAGCATCACACTGCGGGGGTAGCCAAGCCCGGTCAACGGCGCCAGATTGAGGGTCTGGTCTCGCAGGAGTCCCTGAGTTCGAATCTCAGCCCCCGCACCATTTTCCACCTTCAAAGCGCCCGGGCATACGCCGCCGCTCAGCGCCCGAGGTTCTTCAGGACATGCTCCGTGAAGGAGACAGAGCCGTGTCTTCCGCCGAGGTCCGATGTCAGGTGGCCCGACGAGTAGAACTCCGATACCGCCCTCTCCACGGCCTGTCCTTCCTTGGGCAGCCCGATGTGCCTCAGCATCAGGGCCGCGGCTAGGATCGCTGCGGTGGGGTTGGCTATGCCCTTCCCGGCTATATCAGGGGCGGAGCCGTGGGCGGGCTCGAAGACCGAGTACTTCGGCCCGAGGTTTCCGGAAGGGGCGAACCCTAGGCCGCCCGCGACGCCCGCGGCGACGTCCGAGAGAATGTCTCCGTAGAGGTTTAGCGTGACGATCACGTCGAACTCCGCGGGGTCTGTGACGAGCTTCATCGCCGCCGAGTCGACCAGCTGCTCCGAGGCCTCGAGCCCGGAGCCCTCGGAGCTCATCAGCTCCCTGAAGATGCTCAGGAACAGCCCATCGGAGGCCCGAAGCACGTTGGCCTTATGTACGCAGGTCACCTTGCGCCGTCCGTTCTTCCGGGCGTAGTCGATCGCGTACCTCACGATCCTGTCGGACGCCTCCCTTGTCACGCGCCTGAGGGTCGTCACGCCCTTGTCGTCGTACTGCTCCTGCTGAGTGTACATCCCCTCGGAGTTCTCCCGCACTATCACGACATCGAGCGGAGGCCTCTGGGGCAGGTGCACGAGGGTCTTGACCGGCCGGAGATTGACGTACAGGTTCAGCTCCTTCCTGAATCTCAGCACCGGGGACTCGTAGTCCGGAGAGCTGGACGTTGTCACCGCACCGAACAGGCTGCTGTCGCACGATTTCATGAGGTCCAGAGTGTCCCTCGACAGGTGGGTCCCGCTCTTCCTGTACTCCGCCTGGCCGATGTCCGCTTGGACGAACTCCAGCTGGTCGGACGCGGCATTGAGCACCTTGACGGCGCACTCGATGACCTCGGGGCCGATGCCGTCTCCTGGGAGGACACAGACCTTCTTCATGGTGGGTTACTCTTGGACCGTCTTCGCGAAATCGACGAAGTGCTTCTCTATCCTGGCGATGCGCCTGCGGCTCTCCTGCAGGTCCTTCTCCATCTTCGCCGCCATCTTGCGCATCTCCTGGACGACCCCCTCGGCCTCCTTCTCTATCTCGGTGAGCTTCTCGTCGTGGCCCATGGCGACCTTCGCGTGCTCGTCTATCCTGCGCTCGAGGTCCGCCTGGCGCTCCTTCTCGGCGCTCTTGGAGAAGTAGGTCTCGACCTTGGAGTTCAGCATGGTCAGGATGTTGGACACCTTCTCGAGCTGGTTCTCGAGCCTCTCGACCCGGTCCTGCGCGTCCGATATCTTCGCAGTGACGGCGGGCGACTGGGCCGACTTCTCGATCTCGAAGATCCTGCCCTCGACGGCCTCGAGCTTCGATTCCAGGTCCGTGAGGTCCTTGATGCCATTGGATATCTCCGCGAGCAACTCTCTATCCGGGAACTCTATGCTCACGCTCTCGGAGCCGGGGACATACGCCTTGAGCGACTGGAGCGTCGCGATGGCGTCCACCGTGGGGAAGCCTGCTTTGGTCCTTGTCTCCATGGCGCGCAGGGTCGTGATCATCTCGGTCCCCGACTTGCCCAGCCAAGGGTTGGCCTTCACCATCTTGGAGATGTTCTCGATGAGTGACTCCAGCTCCGCGCCCCTCTTGCCGAGCTCGGAGCGCTCCATGAGCCTGAGGTCCCTGAGCGCGTCCCGCTTTCCCCGCTTGTTCCAGTCCCCGAGCGACCTGCCCTCGAACGGGAAGAACCCGGCGAAGTGGTCGACCCCCTTGACTATGAGCGCCTGGAGGGCGTCCCAGTCCTTGGTTTCGCCTTCGAACTTGGGCTCCTTGGACGAGACGAATATCATCGCGATGCATCCGTTCGGCAGGAGGTGGCTCTGGACGTAGTATGGTGCCTCCTGGGCGAACTTGGGGAGGACCTGGGGCTTCTTCTCCTCGATGGCGTCCATGTACGATTTCATATACTCCTTCGCGAACGCCACGAGGTCCTGCGAAGACGGGATTTCAGGTCCAATCTCCTTTGGGGTCATAAACGCGCCAGCCTTAGTGTCGAATCCCAGTATTTTCGTCCGCGATATTAATGCCTTCCCGGCCGGCCCTCTCCTAGGACCGAACTGGCAAGCAACGGCAGAGTTATGGTCGCGTCGCCCTCGACGGTCATGTACGGGGCGTTCTCCTTGACCTTCCCCCAGCTGACGGCCTCACGTATCCTGGCGCCGGACAGCGACCCGTCCCATTCCTCGGCGGTGGTCAGGTAGACCGCGTAGTCCAGCCCTCCCCTGAACTGGTTCCACCAGATCACGTGATGCTTCGATATCCCCCCGCCTATCATGATCGCGCCCGCCTTCTTGGCCGTGAAGACTATGTCGGAGAGCTCCTGCTCGTCCTTCATGATGTCCACGTCGAAGTCGGCGTGCTGCTGCTTGAACAGCCATAGCTGGGAGCCGAAGGCGCCGTCCATTATTCCTGGGATGTATATCGGGATCTCGTTCCTCGAGGCCCAGTACAGTATGGACTTCCTGTCGTTCACGCGCAGCCCGAACTCGTGCGCGAGCTGCCTGCTCGACAGCGTCTTCTTCCCCTCCTTGTAGAGCTCCGAGAGGATCGGCTGCATCTTCTGCTCGAGCACGATACCGTAGCTCTCGTTCGGAATGAGTATGTTGCCGAGCCGGTTTATGCCCTTCCGGTGGAGGTCGGCGTCGTCCATCAGGAAGTCGCCATGGTAGTACTTCCTCCAAACCCTCGCCAGGTCGTGGTCCAGCGTGCCGCACGTGGTGACTATGACGTCGACGAGCTTCTCCTCGACCAGCTTCCGAATCACGCCCCTCGTCCCCGTCGAGACTATGCACGCGGGGAAGGAGAGGAAGACTACGCACTGCTTCTCCCGCATCATCTTTCGGACGATGTCGCAGGCGACCCCCAGCTTCTTCGCCGTGAATCCCCCCGATGCGAGCATCTGGGCGGTGAGATCCTTGACCTTCATGTCGTCCTCGACTTCGATGTCAGCGATCGGCTTGAGCTTCATCTGCAAGTGTTTCCACTCTCCGCTGGGTTCGGAGAAGCGGCCGAAAACATTTATAGCTTTCCAGCTGATTTTGTCCGGATAGCATGATGAGAGTCTCGGATGTCATGAGCAGGCCCGTCGTGACTGTTTCGCCGGACACGCTCGTGAAGGACGCTGCGGCGCTTCTCGCATCGAAGGACATCTCGGGCGTGCCAGTCGTCGAGAACGGACTGCTGGTCGGGATCTTCAGCGAGGCGGACGTCCTCAAGTCTCTGAAGACGACAAAGAAGGACCTCAGGCTGATATTCCCGTCCGTCTCATCGCTCGGCATCGCCTTCCAGGAAGAGGTCACTCAGAGGGAGATCATCGATGCCTACGAGGAGATCGGGAACAAGCCTGTCAAGGATGTCATGAGCAAGGATGTCGTGTCGGTCGGCCCGGATATCCCCCTGACCGAGGCGATCGTCAAGATGGTTCAGAAGGACATAAACAGGCTCCCCGTGATCGACAAGAGCAACCTCGTGGGGATCGTGTCCCGCGGGGACATCATCAGGGGCTTGGCCAAGGAAGAGTCCGAGAAGAGGGCCTCTACGAAGACCTGACCGGCGGTCATCTCCGCAGCAGGCGGAACCGCTTCTTTTCCTTTGACGGAGCTGCTTCTACATTCGTCGAATCTGACTTGGCCCGCGCTGGTGCGCCAGCATTCACCTGCTCGGAGGCGGAAGGTCCGAGGCTCCCCTGGGGCGGGACTGGCTGACCGCATTCTATGCATTTCTTGGACTTGTCCTGATATGAGTACACGGAATCCCCGCCGCAGCTCTGGCATGACGCGCCTTCGACCTTGGTAATGAGGCCGAGCTCCAGCTTCTTCTGGTCGAGCTCCTTCTCCGTGGACGCCCCTACCTCCCTGATCCTCCTGGCGAACTTCACGCCGTTGACCGCATCGCGCCTTCCGAGGGCCGCGCGGGCGTTCATGACGTGGTATGTCCCTTCTGTGACATCGAGCCCGTAGCCGCCCGCCTCCTGGAACATCGGATCGTACTTGACGAGCGCCTGCTTGACCGTCTCGAAATGCCGGTCCTCCAGGTCTTTGCGCAGCCGCAGCTGCTCCAGGTGGGCGGCGTCCACCTGCTTCTCGATCGAGGTGAGAAGCTCGAGAGCGGTCCTGAACGACCCCTGTTCGTAGGCCTTCCTCGCCTCGGCAAGCCCCGTCTCCGCAGACGATGTCTCCACCCCTATCGCAGCAGCCTCCGCGGCGGCAGCCTTGACTATCTGGAACGATCCTGCCATCTCCTTCGCCCTCAGCTCCTTCGCGCGTTCCGCCTGCGTCCTGGCGTCATCCAGAAGCTTGCTGTACTCTGCTACGTTCATCGTCGCCTTCGCCTGGCTCGCGATCTCTAGGTATCTCTTCGCCTCGTCCGTCCTGGTCCCGAAGGACTCGTAGTCCGCGAGGAGCCCTCTGAGATCGGCCTCTTCCTTCTCGGAGTTGGCCAGGAAAGCGTCGAACGCCTTCGTCGCGAGCGTCTCAAGCGTCTGGAGGGATTCCTCCCGCCGCTTCGGTTGGCCGTCTATGAAGGCCTTCTTGGCCTCCGCGAGCGCCGTCCTGAGGATCGGGTCGAGCTCGCCCTTCTCGTTCGCGAGCCTCGTCAGGAGCTCGTCCACAGACCTGATCGACATCGCGGCGGAGTACACCTGGAACTTGCTGAAGCTCTCAAGGAACTGGTCTCGAGCCTGCTTGCACAGCTTGATCGCGCTATAGTAGTCCCCGACCAGCATCTTGCTCACCGCGGACTCTACAACAGTATCCACCTCGAAGAGCTCGGGCTTCATCAGGAGCGCCTCGTCGATGTGACGCTCCACAGCCTTCTCGTCGTCCTCGGGAAGCACGGAAGCTTGTCTGGGTGCATCAGCGATCGCCTGCAGGTCTCTGCTGATCATCTTCTGCTCCGACTCGTCCTCGGACGCCGCCTTGACGGCGCTGATCCTGTCGAGCGCAGACCGCACCTGATCCTCGGTCAGCTTCTTCGAGGCGATCTTCTGGACGTAGTCGCGCTTGTACCGGCAACTTGAGACGTCGATCTTGAACTCCTGCGCCACCGCCTTGAGCTTCCACAGTGTCAGCTCGTTGAGAAAGTGCCCTGGTCCTTCGGCCATCGGTATCCCTCGGGGGTATGGTTCCTCATCCGAGTCAGCCGACATAATGGTTTCGCACTGGTACTCACGCTAGAAGTGGAGGGGTTCTGTCAAGTAATCGGGTGGTGACATTCAGGTCACCGCCGACTCGTGACTCGTTCCATTC
>JAJYIS010000092.1:0-316 GCA_021789945.1 Thermoplasmata archaeon
GTCGTCGATGGCTAGCAGGGTCGGCACAAGCGTGCTGCCATGATCGACCTGCCGCCAACAGCCGTCTCCAAGAGATTGGAGGTGGCAGGGGGTTTACGGTTCAACCCCGGCGCGTTCCAGCATGACGTGATGATGACCCTATACGAGCCAGCGATGGCCGCACGGTCGGAGCCGAATGGAACGAGTTGCATCAAGGGGGTGACCTGAGAGTCACCACCCGCTAATGCAACAGAACCTTATATTGACAAGGGGTTGCACTATCGAAGGCTTCTAGGAGTGATCGCGATTGTCCCACGCACCGCCGTCGATCCGGAAG
>JAJYIS010000092.1:326-6921 GCA_021789945.1 Thermoplasmata archaeon
CAGGGCAAGGGAGCGATCTACTACCTCGGCCAGAAGGTCCGTCCCTACGGTGACAAGGCGTTCGTCATAGGCGGGACGACCGCGCTCGCGGCCGCGGGCGACCGGGTCCGCAAGTCGCTCACATCGAACGGGATCGAGGCCGTCGCGTGGAACGATTCCGTGAAGGACTGCACCGAGCCCGTGATAGAACGGCTGGCGGAGGACGGGAGGCGCGCGAAGCCGCACTTCGTGGTCGGGGTCGGCGGAGGAAGGGCCATAGACACGGCCAAGGCGGTCGCATGGAAGCTCAAGGTGCCCGCGATATCCGTCGGGACGCAGTGCGCGACCAACGCCGACACGAGCGCCGAAGTCGTCGTGCACACGGAGGACCACAAGTACCTCAAGACGCTCATCCTCCCGCGCAACCCTGTGCTCGTGATCGAGGACACCGAGGTGATCGCCAAGGCGCCCGCGAAGTACATGGTCTGGGGCATGGGAGACGCACTCTCCACCAAGTTCGAGGGCGAGGCCTATGCGAAGTCCTTGGCCAAGAGGAAAGACGGGCAGTCCGCGACCTTCGCCGCGCTCGCGCTCGGCCAGGCCTGCTTCGACAGCCTCATGGCGCACGGGGCCAAGGCGGTCAAGGACGTCAAGAACGGCATCCATTCGGCCGAGGTCGACGAGATCATCGAGGCCGTGAAGCTCACCTCGGGGATGGCGTTCGAGAACACCGGCTGCGCGCTCGCGCACGCCCTCCACAACGGACTCTCGAGGACCGGGCAAATCACGGGCGAGCACGGCGAGCTCGTCGCGTACTCCACCATCGTCCAGATGGTCTTCGAGAAGCGGCCCAGGGAGGAGATACGCCAGGTGGTCTCATGGTGCGAGAGTGTCGGCCTGCCCACCAAACTGAAGGCCTTCGGAGAGCCCTCGAAATCGGCCCTGAGGATCGCAGCCGAGTACGCCGCCGAGAAGGACATGGACAGCAGGAACATGCCCGAGAGGATGAGGCCGGCGGACGTCATGGATGCCATCGACCAGGTCGAGCGGGGGATTTAGCGTCGGCTTAGGCCCGGGCGCGCTCGGCGTGCCAGAAAGGCTTCTTCAGCGGGCTGTACCGGTGCCTCGCGATGAGGAATCCCGCGCAGGCGATGCCCGCGAAGTCGAAGATCAGGTCGCCGATGGTGTCGATCCCTGGATGGAAGTTCTTCCAGCCGAACAAGTAGTCGCTGAAGAACTCCGTGAACTCGAAGAAGAACGACACCACGACCATGATCGTCATCGTGAGCACGAACTTCCTGGTGCCGTTCGAGCTGGGCGGGCCGTCCGGCCTGAGGGTCCACCAGATGAAGGCCCACAGGAAGAGCGTGAGCCCGAAGGAGCCGATCAGGTGCGCCCAGTTGTCGTACCAGTTGTAGTCCGAGGGGCTGTACCCGAAGTACCCCGGCATGCCCGCGTCGATGACCGCCATGATGAACAGGAGGATCATCGCGCTCCCCGTGATGACCGCCTTCCGGTAGTGCTCGAGGAACGCCAGCGGGAGGATGATTACGAACGAGAGCGCATATGTCCAGCTGGACCATCCCCAGCCTCCCCGGAGCATCGACATCGCGAACAGCGTCCCCAGGACGACGAGCATCGAGACGGACGCGAACGGGAATCCGAGCCCTCGGCCGGCCTGACCTCTCACGGGAGATGATTCTGAAGAGGCCGGGGCCTCCCCGGCCTGCGAGTCCATCTTGCTGGTGTACCTTGAGATGAACGATCCAGAAACGGCGTTCAGCGATGGCCCATCAGCATCGCGACTGTTCGGCACGCTGAGAGCGAGCGACTACTGGGCTAATATGGATTGCCCCTTTTCTTCGCGTGGACGCCCTCTGTCGCAGGTCATCCGCCGAGCTTCTTCTCGTATTCCTTCAGGACCGACTCCCCCTGCTTGAGGACTGCCGAGTCCAGGGCCGGCACATGGTGCTCCGCGAGGGCTTTCTTGGCGATCTCGCGGGCCTCCTGGGCCATCTTGGCGGACGGCAGGGACTGCCATTCGCGCGTCTTCGGATCGCGCCTCACGATCTCCTTCTTGAAGTTCCTAGCCGTGTGCATGTGCCTCAGGAAGGTGTTCCCGTGGCCGACGGACCTCACGACGTCCAGCGCGATGGACTCCTCGGTCACCTCGAACCTCCGGATGAAATGCTGCAGGTCCTCCCACATGTAGGAGTCGATCACGACCTGCTCGAGGGACGCGCCCTTGGCCGAATCGAGGCTGCCCGCGCCCGAGCACATGTCCGTCCCCACGAGGTTCGTCATGACCGTCCCGAGGAACTCGCTTATGGAGACCTCCATGCCGGGGTGCTTGTTCTCAGTGCCCCAGCTGGCGACCATGCACGGCAGCCCGTACCTGTGGGCCATCTGCGACGCGCCCGCGCTCAGCAGGGGCATCTCGTACGCCGTGTAGTCCATCACGCCCGTCATCATGTCGATCGGTGCGGACTCGGTGCTGTAGACGAAAGGAGCCCCCTTCGCCGCGGTCTGGGATATCACCAGGCTCGCGAGGTTCTCCGTGTTGATGTTGACGACCGTGCCGGCCATCGTGACCGGGCTGGACATGCCCGAGAGGGACATGGACATCGATATGATCGGCACGCCTGCTTTCGCGAACTCGACCTGCGCCTCGGCCGTGTGCGGCTCGAAGGACAGCGGGGCGATGGTGCAGCATATGACCGAGAACAATGACCTCTTCCTCAGCGCCTCGGGCCCGCCTGCGACGAGCGAGGCCAGCTCCACCTGCAGCCTCGCGTCGGCGGCCCCCCTGGTCGCCGGGACGACATGGACATGCTTGGTGCTGTTCTGCAAGGCTATCCACAGCGAGCGGGGCGCTAGCGCGTCCTGGACGGCGTCGTGGGCCGTGACGGATGTCCAGCATATCTCCACGCCGGTCATCGCGTCGGCCATCCTGCAGAAGGTCGCGAGGTCCTTCATCGTGGTCGGCCGCTTCTCGCCCGTCTCCAGGTCCGGCATGTAGACCGCGAGGCCCGTCGTTGCCATCAGCGGGTGGTCCTTGACAGGGATCCTCTTGTCGTTCTTGGGGTCGCGCGCGCCGAGCGAGAGCGTCTTCGGCGCGCTCTTCAGCGCGTCCAGGACCATGCTCTCGGGGATCTTCACGATGCCGCCCTTGTGCTCGACCGAGGCGCCCGCGTCCTCGAGCATCTTGAGCACGGGCTCGCTCTTGACCATCACGCCGATCTCCCTCAGGCTCTTCAGGCTCTGCTGGTGGACCAGCTCCTCCTCGTCCTTCTCGAAGCACTTCAATCGCGGCACTGCCATTCTCGGTCACCCCCACTTGTCGGCACGCAGGGTGATGCTCGCATCGGCCTTATTTGTTTCGAACCATAGTGCCTCGGCCTGACTAGTCGGAAAGATCCGCTCCGTCAGCTCTTGAATTCATCTCGTTCTTCCCTGAGCAACCACAATGATGCGATCCCCAGTACGGGGGACACGATGATACCCCCAAGGCCGATGATCGATAGCCACCCAGCAGCGGACACGAGGTCGGCCCTTCTACTCCGAAACGCCATGAAAGAACCCATTAAGACAATGGCTGCGATGATGAATTCAATGATTGCGCAGCAGGGTATTATCTGCGGGACTGAGTACGGTCCGTAAATGCTGGTTATCACGGTCGTCATTTCTGTCAGCACGTACCCGTTGACGGCCGTAGCTATTCCTGACGCTAAAAGCAGACTCGCAATGGTGTGATGCTTCACGGTCTGGACGTTCTCTCGGACCAGCACCAGGCCGGCCTCCTTCCTTGATGGAAGGACTGCGAGCGCCGGCATCATCTCGCCACCGGGCGCAAGCTTCTCCACTACCATTCTTAGCTCGGAGAAGTCTCCGAGAAGCAGGTATGACCGTCTCCTCGTGAGGTAGACTGGGTCCTCGACGAGCCTCACCTTGAGCAGCCTGCCATCGATTCTCATCGAGGCGATCTTATCCATCGGCACGAATGACATCAATCGCGCTCGCGTCAGCCCGTAAAGAAGTCCGCCTCTTTCTAGTATGAGCCTGGACCGCGTCGACCGCATGACGAATCCAAGGAGGGTTACGGAGGCAACAGTCACGAAGAAGATTGACGTGACAGCTGAGCTCGGAATCCGCACCGTACTCGAGTAGAACAACACAACCATCAGGACAGCTACGGCCAAGACGGCGCCGATCGAGTAGGAGGTCGCGAGCCCGCGGCCCTCCGCGAGAGCCTCCCCCCTGTATTCACTCAGCCTGAAGAAAGCGAGTGCTCTCGCGCTGCCGCTCAAGTACAAGTAGTACACCCCGGTCGATACGATGACCAGGATGGTGAGAATGACAATGAGGTTCCCTGGCTCCGCAAGGTTGGACGACCTCGTGAGCAATTGCATACTGGATACCGCCACGAGCCCATCGAAGAGGACTAGGTGCAGTCCCGTCTGCCTGAACCGTTTACGGAGTTCTTTCTGATGGGCTTCTGCGTCACTCGATGGCTCACGAGAAGTACCTGGCTCGGCCCTTCTCTGCGTCTTGAACTCGGCAAGCTGCGTTGCGCACGAACCGCAGTAGACTGCATTCTCTGGGTTCTCAGCTCCGCAGTTTGGACACTTCGTGTCCCATCTCCGTCCCGGCCGGGTCGCATCGGTCTCGGTCGAGTTCCCCGCATGGTCCTCCATCCCCCATAATGTCTTCGCACTGCAGTGCGGACCATAAACGAGCAGTCTCAAACGGTCTGGGACAAGGCCGCTGCTGAAACATTAAGTACAATGTCCGCGATGCAGTTTTTCGGGCCAGGAGAACAGAGGATGTACAGGAAGATGACGGTGACGCCGGAGGCCGAGTCGCCCCTTATCCGCCTGCTGTTCCACAGGGGCGCGGGGATCCAGGTCGGGATCCAGTAGCCCCAGCACTTGATTTTCCGCACAAACCTCCTGGGTCCTGCCTTGCCCGACTTTGTTCGAGGCCAGCGACGAGACAAGCCCTGAAAGGAGGAATGATATGGCCGACAAAGAGTCGATCCTGATCGAGCTGGAGAACAGCGTGAAGAACCTGCAGCAGGAGGCCGCGGTCGAGGCCGCGAGGAAGGCCCTAGCCGCAGGCGTGAGCCCCGTAGAGGCGATAGAGAACGGCCTCGCGAAGGGGATCCGGACTGTGGGCGAGAAGTACGAGAGGAAGGAGATGTTCGTCGTCGAGCTGATCTACGCCGCGACGATCATGGAGGAGGCGATCAAGGTCCTGGAGCCCGAGCTGAGGAGGTCCAAGGAGAAGAGGCACTCGCTCTCGACAGTGGTGTTGGGAACGGTCTCCGGGGACATCCACGACATCGGGAAGAACCTCGTGAGGATCATGCTCGAGGCCGGAGGGTTCGAGGTCCACGACGTCGGAAAGAACACGCCGACAGAGGACTTCGTGTCGAAGGCCAAGGAGGTGAGCGCCGGCATCGTCGGCGCGTCCTCGCTCATGACCACCACGGTCGAGATGCAGAAGGAGGTCGTCGACCGGCTGAGGGCCGCGGGCCTCAAGTCCCCTGTGATGGTCGGCGGAGCTGCGGTCTCCGAGGAATGGGCCAAGGAGATCGGCGCGATCTACTCGTCCGACGCAGGAAGCGCGGTGAACACCGCGAAGGGCCTCGTCAGCAAGGGAGGCTGAGCGGATGCCGTCCGAACCGATGAGGATCGGGAGCTTCGGGATGAGGCGGTTCGAGGTCATGGAGCCCAAAAACGCGGACGCGATCCATGCCAACTCGCTCAAGCTCCTCGAGACGATGGGCATCAAGGTAGTGAGCGACGAGGGGCGGAGGCTGCTGAAGGAAGCCGGGGCCGAGGTCGACGAGAAGACGAAGGTCGCGAAGATCCCGGGCTCGCTCGTCAACGAGTCCATGAAGAAGTGCCCGCACGAGTTCAAGATGGCCGCCCGGAACCCGAAGAACGACTTCGTGCTCGACGGGAAGCACTGCTACGCGTGCACGGACGGAGTGGGCCTGGCCACGATCGACCTCGAGACCGGGGAGAGGCGCGGGTCGACGCTCAAGGACGTGGCGGACTCGGCGAGGATAGTCGATGCTTTGCCGATGATGCACATGTACAACCCGCTCGTTACGCCGCTCGAGGTCCCGAAGCACGCGCACACGATCCACGAGTTCATGGTCTCGCTCGAGAACTGCGAGAAGCACTTCACGACGGGCTCCACCTACCAGCGCGAGGAGGCCATGTACGAGCTGAGGATGGCCGCCGCGGTCGTCGGCGGTATGAAGGAGCTGAGGAGGAGGCCGATCATCTCGAACCTCACATGCACGACCTCCCCGCTGGTCCTCGGGATGACCACGGATGCCGCGATTGAGTTCTCAAGGGCCGGCTGCCCGCCCCTGCTGATGGCCATGCCGCTGGTGGGAGCGACCGCGCCGATGACCGTCGCGGGAGCGACCCTGCTAGGCAACGCACAGGTGATAGCCCTCGCGACCGTGCTGCAGCTCGCGGCCCCAGGGTCCCCGCTCTGCTACAGCACCGAGCCGATGGCGATGGACGTCCAGAGCGGCCTGTTCGAGGGTTTGTACCCCGCGGCGGACATGGTCCGGGCAGCGCATGTGCAGATGGCGAAG
>JAJYIS010000009.1 GCA_021789945.1 Thermoplasmata archaeon
GTACGATGAGGTCAGCGCGCCCGTCGCCCGTCATGTCCTTGAGGTCTATCTGCGAGATCGTGCCGGTCCAATGGTTCACTGACGGGTTGAACACCCATCCGTGGGAGCCGTATGTATTGTTGTATATCACGATCTGGCCGTTCGAGTTGGAGTACGCGAAGTCCAGGACCCCGTCCCCGTTGACATCGCCGAAGGCTATCCAAGTTACTGGATAGAGCATGCCATCGGGCCGGTAGATGGTCGAGGCTGGCTGCCATGAGCCGTAGTTGCCCGGGGTGTTCTCGAACACGACGAGCGAGTTGGTGGCCGGCGTCGTGGGTCCCGCTTGGCCCATCAGGATGTCCTTGCCGCCGTCGCCGTCGATGTCGCCAACCGCCATCGCGGATATCGTGTAATCGATGCACGCGCTCGGAGAGTTCTCATAGTACCACAGGGCATGGCTCGTGAAGAAGTTGTTGTTCTGGACGTAGTACGGGTAATATCTCGTGATGAAGTTCGCATTGCCCGTCGAGAGGCCGTCCGTGCCCACGAAGAAGTCCGACCTCCCGGCAGCTCCCTTTATCCAGATCTGCTGGGAGAGGGTGTAGATCCCCTCGTTCGAATCGTTGAGCTTCGAGAGGTAGAGGGTATAGGAGTTCGTGCCTGGCAGCCACTGGTTGCCGTTGTTCAACCTCAAGGCGATCGTGAAGTTGTACCTGTAGCCGTCCAGCGTCCTGACCTTCGAGATCATCGAGCCGGCTGGCGGCGTGCCGTACAGCTCCGAGGCGCCGCTCAGGTCTGCTATCCTTACCTGCCCGATGGTCGGGGAGAAACTGTCGGTGTCCTGCACCACGACGGCCACATAGACGGTGTTGCTGCTCGCTGACGAGACGTCGAAGGCGGCGTCCTTGGATGTGCCCCACGGCGTGCCCGAAGGAGACACCCAGCCGCCCTTGTAGAGCTGGATCGACGGAAGGGTCATCTGCGGCGCGCCGACCTGGTTCACGAGGATCATCTGGTACGCCTGGAAGCTTACAGGGGTGCCGCCCGTCATAGGCTGGTTCATGAACGCCATACTCACAGTATAGGCGCTCGGCGGGAGGTCCGTCGTGTCGAAGACGCACTCGTAGACGAAGGCGTTCCCGCCGGCCCCGATCTGGTAGAATGGAGCTGATGGGGTGCTGTTGCTCCCCGCTGGGAAACTCGGCGTGAAGCTTGTGCCCGTTCTCGTGTCGGTTATCGAGAGGGTGTTGACGCCGTTGAGGTTGTTTATGCTCAGGCTCGCGAATCTGACGAATATCTTGGAGTCCTTCCAGAAGGTGGTCGTCGGGGAGTTCGTATCCGCGGTCCCGGTCGCGTTCCCGTTGGCGTCGATGAGTTCCTTGTAGAAGCCGAACCCGTGGCCGAGGACCGAGCTGACATATGTCAGATAGAGCGGCAGTCCGTTGGTCTCCGGCCCGAACGGGTTGCTTGGATAGTACTTGACGTCGGACGGCAGCACGGTCACGTGCAGGATGTATGTGGAGATCGCCTCGTGTCCGGCGTCGTCACTTGCATGGATGATAATCACGGCTCCGTCAACCGCCGTCGCGTTCAGGACCCTGTTGAAGTTCCAGCTGAACAGGCCGTTGTCGTTCGCGTCCCATGCCCTGTGGGCGCCGTTAGAGCCATCTATGTTCACCGCGGAGGCGTCTATCCAAACGTTGTTCACGTTCAGGTCGCCGTCTGGGTCTTCGATTTGGGCGTAGAAGGTGAACGTGTCATTGATCTTGACTGGGTCGATGGTGGCCGTGTCGGGGTACGCGTCGACATACCTCTGAAGTATGTTCGGCGGGTTGCCCTTCAGCCCGCCCGTGACCTGGCTCGTCCAGATCGCGATGTTCTTGGCCATGTCGACCACGGTCACGACGATGCTGCTCGAGGAGCTCGTCCCGTCAATCCTGTGCGTCCACGACCTGCCGGTGCTCCACAGGGTGCCGTTGAAGTTGGCGCCATCGCTCGGGCTATAGGCGAAGTTCGTCCCATCCCTGTTGATGATGATCTTGACCTTCGAGACGTCGAGAGCCTGCCCCCCGGCATGTACCAGCGTCAGGTTGGCATGCTGGTAGTTGCCCGTGAAGGACACGGTCGCCGAGAAGTCTGCCTTGGTGGTCTGCTGGGGCACCGGTATCTGCTGCACGAAGGCGACGATTCCGCTGAACAACACTACGGTTATCATGAGAATCATGATGTTGCCGATGACCTCGGATACACCACCCTTGTCTTCCCACGACTTCTTCGTTCGAGATTCGAAATCCATAATTATCTATCCTCCGGGGGGTGGATAGAACTCTCAGTCTCTGACTCGAATCAAGGGATTCGAGCGTATATAAACATGTTGAGGTCATTACCAACTACCAGTCGAGCCTGGTCTGGGAGCCCGTCCCCGAGGACGCCGCGCGGAAAAGCCATCACGGTTATATAAGCTCATGAGCATCCCAGCGACGTATGCCTGAGGGTAGCCAGCTGAGCGTCAATGACAGGGTCATGATTCATCTCGCGAGGTTCGCGACCGACATCGCCCCCGAGGAGTACCCCGCCGAGATCACGCAGATGGGGATCGCCTCGGCGGTGGGCATATCGCGCACGCACGTCCCGCGCGCGGTGAAGCTGCTCGAGAAGGGTGGCTTGATAGCCGAGCTGACCGCGAGGGTGAAGGGGCACGAGCGGAGGATGAACGTGTACACCGTCACTGCGGAGGGCATGCGGAGGACCGAGGAGCTCTGGAAGGTGGTCCTCGAAGCGAGGTTCCCAGTGCTGACGAACGGCGAGACCTCGATGCTGACCGGAAAGGAGATAGAATCGGCGATCGGCAGGAAGAGGGCCTCGGCGGCGATATCCCAGATTCGCGAGGGCGTCGTTTCCATCGACGAGACCAGAAGGGCTCCCACAAGGGAGCTGGAGGGCGCACCGTCGGTCAGGGTGTTCTTCGGAAGGGACTCTGAGCTGGACTCGATGGAGGAGTTCCTGGAATCGGATTCGAGGACCCTTGTGGTTCTCGGCAACAAGGGGTACGGCATCAGCTCCCTCGTGCGCAAGTTCGTCGACGAGCAGGAGGATCAGAACGCCCTCTGGGTGCCGCTCTTCCCGGACATAACCGTGGAAGCCATCAAGAGGAAGCTGTCGGACTTCGGCAAGCGGGGCGGACACGCCCCCGTGCCCGCCGAGCAGGTCCTGGGAACGAAGAACCTGCTGATAGTGTTCGACGACTACCATTCAGTCCGCGACGAGGTCGTGGAATTCTTCTCCACTCTCGTGGAGTCAAAGGGGGATGCGAAGATCATCATCACCGCCCGGGAGGAGACCCCCGCGTACAACTGGTTCTATCACAAGAAGGAGGTCGACTCGAAGCTCGTTCGCGAGCTTCGCATCCGGGGTCTTGACGAGGCGGCCGCGAAGCGGCTGCTCGGGAACGACAGAATCGAGCCGGACGCCCTCAAGAGGATCATGATGATATCGAGGGGCCAACCCTTCACGCTCAGGCTGCTCAGGGAGGGGGACCTCGAAGGGCTCAAGGCCAACACCGTCTTCACGGCGGAGGAGATCAGGTACATGCTGTACCTGAAGGACAAGAGCGCGTAGCCGCTGTCACCACTCGATGCCTTTTCTCGCGCTCAGACCTTCCTTGTACGGATGCTTCCTCTCGTCGATGAAGGACACGTAGTCCGCGAAGTCCACGAACTCCTGAGGAGCGTCCCTCCCCGTGAGGACGACTTCGATCCCGGGCCTCCTGGACCTGAGCACCGAGAGGACCGCGTCCGCGTCCACGAGGCCGAAGTGCACGGCCACGTTCACCTCGTCCAGGATCAGGAGGTCGCAGTCGCGCCCGGCGAGAAACCTCCTTGCCAGTGCCATCGCGTCCGAGGAGCTCTTCCTGTCTTCCTCCGTTATCTTCTTGGGATTTACGAACCTGCCGGTGCCGAACTGATGCACCTGGACCTCGTCGATCCGCTTCAGGGCCACGACCTCCCCGGAAGTCATTCCCGTCTTCATGAACTGGATTACGCAGACCTTCAGGCCGTGCCCGGCCGCCCGGAGCGCTAGGCCGAACGCGGCCGTGGTCTTCCCCTTGCCGGGGCCGGTGAGGACGTGCACCCTCCCGAGGGCCTTGTCGGACTCCATCGAACCACCGAAGGGACGAGCTACTAGAAAAGCAGGAGCTAGGCGTGGTCGTCGGGGGTCGAATACAACCTTCCCTGATCGCTTGGGAGCGTGAACTCCCGCTCGAGATATCCCATCTGCTGGCTGTCCATCGTGCGCGGGTCGATCGGGACGAGGAGGAACGAGCCGGACATGGCGACCTCCTCGTTCGTTAGCTGTATCGTCTTCATGACCGGCCCGAAGCCGTTCTCCGTGACCAGGTATTCGATGCCGTCCAGGAGCACGGCCGAGCCCGGGTTCGCCTTGATGAAGTCGGCGATCGTGCCGTGGATCTTCATGAGACGGGTCGGCTCGAGGGTGATCACGCCCCCCACGGGCTTTGTGCTCTTGGCGATCCACATGACCGGGCAGTCGAGGCCGTAGGACTGCTGCACGCGGCTCGGGTGATTCCTAGAGATGACGAGTCCCCGCTTGCCCTCGGCCATGAGCGACTTGAAGGCGGCATACGCCCTCTCGACTCCCTTGTCCGTGAACAGGTATGAGCTGCCGCCCCGCAGACCCTGTTTGGGCTCGCCGTTCATGGTCCGTATCTACCTCAGGCCAGCCTGGACTGCGAGCCCCTCGTCGGTTATGTCGATGAGCTGCCGCCCGGTCGTGTGCTTCGTCCCTCTCATCTTCAGGACCTCGAGGAACTTCCGCCTGACCTTCTCCTCCTCGGGGTAGGAGAGCATGATGACGCCATCGACCATGTACGACTCCTGGCTGTGGGAGATGTCGTCGTAGGACAGCTCAGCGGTCACGAGGGTCACGCACTCGAACGCCTTGAGGTACGCGAACAGCTCGTGCATGAACTCCCTGGTCTCGCCCCTCCACTGCAGCATGTCGGTCATCGGCGTGATGGGGTCGATGGCAATCCTGTTGGGCTGGAACTGCTCGATGTTCTTCTTGATGATGTTCAGCATGTCGCTCGGGTTCTTCAGCAGGGTCGGCCCGATGTCGATGAAGCTCACCACGCCCTTCTCGACCAGGCCCTGATCGTAGAACGTGAACGAGGACAGGAACTTCTGGACCAGCCACTGGGGCTCCGAGATCGCAGTGATGTAGAGCCCCTTCTCGCCCTGGCGCGCCCCGTGGAACAGGCTCTGGACGGCCAGCGTGGTCTTCCCTGTACCCGGCTCCCCCGCCACAAGTATGGCGGACGGGAACGGATAGCCCCCTTGGAGCATCCCGTCCAGTCCTGGGATGCCCGTGGTCTTCCTGGCCATCTCACAGCACCTCCGTGTCGATGACGAAGACGCACTTGTCATCGCCCTTAGAGACGCATCTGCGCTCGTGGCAGTAGACATCCTTGCCTGTCCGCTCCTCGAACACCTTCGCGAGGATCCCCCTCAGCATGTGGCATGTCGGAGAGTCGGAGTTTGACGCCTCGATGGACCCAATGACCGATATCGTGTCCCCCTCGAAGATGACATCGGTGGCCCAGCCCTCCTTGATGATTGCCTCCCTGACCTTGTTAAGGTCCTTGCCCGCCGATTTGATGAGCCGGTCGCCCATTATTCGGCCGCTCCTGTAGAACATGCCGTGCGACGCGAACGTCATGACGGTCTCGTACAGCTTCTTTATCTCAACGAGCTCCTCCTTGCGCATCTTGATAGAACGCTCAAGTTGCTCCATGTGGACCACCGGGTACTTGGGGGTTGCATCTATCTGTAAGTCAAGTCTTATAACTTTTGGTCTGGGTCCAGCACGCCAACTGACTGGAGCTGAACACATTCATCTACTGCTAGCTTCTACAGGTGCCCGTGCTCGAGGTAGAGTCGAAGTACCGGTCCCCGGGGAACGACAAGGTCGAGAAGGCCTTGATCAAGTTGGGCGCGAGGAAGATCTCCGACGAGGCGATCGAGGACATCTACTTCGCCCACCCTGCGAGGGACTTCGGGAAGACCGACGAGGCCCTCCGCCTGCGCAGGAAAGGGGACGGCGCAGAGCTGAGCTACAAGGGCCCGAGGATGATCGTGGACAAGTCGAAGGCCCGCGAGGAGATCAACCTCCGCGTGGACGATCCGCTGACGGCCCAGAGGATAGTCGAGCGCTTGGGGTTCAAGGAGTTCTGCACCATCAGGAAGAAGCGGATGAGTTACCTGCTGGACAAGCTCAGGGTCGACGTGGACGATGTCGCGGGCCTGGGCGAGTTCGTCGAGCTCGAGGTCCTGACCGAATCCCCCGAGAGGACCGCCCAGCTGTTCGAAACGGCGACCGCGGAACTCTCGCTGGAGAAGTTGGAGCCGAGGACGTATCTCGAGATGATGCTCGAGACCCAAGGCTCGCAGAAGCACAGGGACTGAAAAACACTTGGCGGCCGACCCTCCAGTCGGCCGTGTCACCATGCCAGCTCAGAGCTTGTTGATCTTTTCCGTCACGAACGCCTTGATGTTGGGGTCGTCCGGGATGGTGATGGACTTCTTGTACTTCTCGCTCCCGTCTGGCAGGTAGTAGCCTCTGGACACTGAGATGAACTCGCTGTCACCCTCCTCAGTGATCGCCTTCTTCCGAGCGACCTCCAGGAAATTGTTCTTCCCAAACGGTATTTTCTCCGAGCTCAACGTTTCAAAACGCACCTTCGTCTCCTTCTCATCATCCATTTGGTTGCCTCCGTGCAGTAGGCATCTCTCCAATATTGTCATTTAATATAAACGTTCGTTGGAAAACCTGCATTCCCGCCACAAACCATCACCAATCTGGATGCGTAGAGGCCGAACTTGTCGCACGATAGGATAATATAGAGACGATGATGGTAAGCGCGCTCCGTGAGCACCGATCCGACCCAACAATCCGTTCCCCCGGCCCCACCTGGGCCGGCGCCGGAGTTCTGCGCGCACTGTGGGACCAAGTTCAAGGAGGGAGCGGTGTTCTGCGAGATGTGCGGCGCTGTGCGCCCGTCGATCCACGCGTCCCCTCCGGCCAGCCACATGGATTGGAGGAACTGGGCGCTCCAGGCGAGGATGCGGCAGAGCACGGTCTCCCCGACGAACTGGAGGGCCGTCATCAAGGCGATGCTCTCCGTGTCGATGCTCACGGTGGTATTCACAATCATCGCCGGGCTGATCACGCTCATCTACGGCGTCGGGCTTGTCGTACCCTTCATACTCAACCAGGGCTACGCCCACACTGTGTTCTTCATCCTGCCGTTCTTCGTAACGGTTGGCGAATTGACCGGCTACCCGCTATTGGTCTACTACTTCTTCGTGATCGCAGCCATAGTAGCCAGCTGCACTTGGGTGCTGCTCGTGAGCTACAAGACCTTCATGAAGGAGATGACCATGAAGGCGACCTCGAGGGAGCACAGCCCGCTGTTCGACATCTCCGGGCTCACCTTCGTGAACGTGTTCGTGAGCGTGCTGATCGTCCTGATAGCCATGCTATTCGGGGTCGGCGACACGAACACGCCCATCGGAGGCAGCCTCCAGGAAAACCTCCTGGAACTCGCGAACGCAGCAGTCTGGGAAGAGATTATCGTCAGAGTGCTCCTGATCGGCGTCCCGCTCCTGATCATCGACGTCATAAGGAGGAAGATGAGGAAGGACTGGTACGCCTACATACTCGGGGGCAAGTTCAAGTTCGGCCTGCCCGAGGTTGCGCTCGTGCTGATCTCGGCGACCATCTTCGGGTACGCGCACTACCTCGGCGGCTGGGGCGCTTGGAAGATACCGGCGGCGGCCATCGGAGGAGTGGCGTTCGGCTACCTGTTCCTCAAGTACGGCCTCCCGGCGGCCATCGTCATGCACTTCGCGACGGACTACGCGAGCATGCCGGCGGATGTCTTCGGCTTCTCGCAGGTGCCCATTGAAGTCGTCCTCCTTCTCTGGCTGGGCCTCGGGATTGCGTTCTTCATATATTACATACTGAGGATAAGCGAGTTCATCTCCGGCAGGAGGCTCCTGGATCCGAAACCACAGCCGGTCCAGGGGTTCTGGCCGCAGCCTTGGCAGTACCAGCAGACGCCTATGTACGCGCAGCCGCCGTATCCGCCGGTCCAGAATCCGCCCTACCAGCCTCCGCCGTACCAATACCCTCCGCCCCCTCCACCCTCGCCTGGCCAGGAGATGCCGCCCGTCGTCCCGCAACAGGCGCATTACGGCGGATATGTCTGCCCGAGCTGCGGCTACATGGAGGCGCGATGGGTCAACGGGCGGTTCCAGTGCCTCAGGTGTGGACGGCTATCCTAGGAGCCTCTCGAGCACCTTCTTGCTCTCGGCGCCGCTCTCGAGGTCCGTCGATTCTACGATGATGTTGCCCTTGTACGACCTCTTCAGGACGGAGGCGATCTTCCTGATGTCGGCGGAGCCGTCGTCGACCCGGTTGTGCTGGTCCCACTGGCCCTCGTTGTTGTGAAGATGCACGTTGCCGAACATGGACACCAGCTTCAGGAACTCGTCCACCTGGCCGGCCGTGTTCGCGTGGCCCATGTCGAAGCATATCCCCAGGCCGGAGCCCTCGACGACCTCCAGGAGCTCGCTCGCCCGAGAGCAGGTAGCGTTCATGTTCCCCGGGAGGTTCTCTATCACGACCTTGACCGAGCGGTCGGAAGCGTAGGAGGAGATCTCCCTCACGGACTTCTTCGTGCGCTCGACCGCCTGGACCTTGTCCAGGAACGCGATCCCCTGGATGAAGCCTGGGTGGACGGTCACGAGCCCGATCTCGAGCTTGTGGGCCGAGGCGATTGTCTTCTTGACCTCGTCGAGGGCCGCGAGCCTCATCGGCTCATAAACGCTCCCGATGTTGACATCGCTCAAGGGCGCGTGCACCTGGAACTCCATGCCGAGCGAATCCCTCCCGTAGGCGACCCCCTCGCCGATGAGTTCGAGCCTATCCTCCCCCTCCGAGAGTATCTCCCAGAGCTGGAATTCCTTGGAGATCTCCTCGACCATCTCCATGAACGGCGTCTGACAGAACAGGGGTGACCCGACGCCGATCATCCAGCCACCTCAGGCCTTGTGTGCGGCGCGATCCTGTCGATCACGCGCTCCATGTCGTCTGCAACGATGTCGACCTCGATGTCGCCCAGCGGGCGGTCCTCGTCGGAGAACGATATCCTGCCGACCGCGGCGACCTGCTTGTTCAGCCGGAACGTCGTCGAGGTCCCTGACAGCCCGCGCCTGAACACCGCCCGGGCAGCGTCTCTTATCTGCTGTCTCTTGAGCTGCTCTCCCAACGCCTCCACGGAATGCGCGATCCCGCTGATGTCCTCCTCGCCCGACAGCTCGGCGTCGGGGAAGAATGACAATATCGCGTGGACCACCTTGTCCCTGTCCTCGGTGGGGTAGCATCTGGCCCTTACTCGGACCTCGAGCATGAGCCAGCGATGCCCAAGTGGATATTTAACCCTGAGGCAGGGAGGGGTCGGCGCCGCACGCGAAACCAGACGAGCGCTAAGAAAAGTCTATTAGTCCACTGCGGCTGTAAGTCGGCAGAGATGAAGAACAGCATTCTCAAGATGTTCAATGACAAGGGGATCCTCATCGACCGCGACGCTGCGGACGCGCTCTCCAGCCTCCCGGACGCCGCGAAGTGCGCTGAGCTGATCCTGGACGACGATGCCAACAGGCCCCTCGTGCTGACCAGGACGGACATAGAGAATTACGCTGCGTGCCTTGCGAGGAACATAGCCGTGAAGAAGCCAGCACCGCCTCTCGGAACGTCGGTCTCGATCGGTACGGGGGCCCCCGTGGAGGACCTGGTGGTCCTGAAGGACATCACCGGCAACTCGACCTGCGTGGGGAATGTCATAGATTTCGCGAAGCTGTTCAACGACCGGTACAGCAGCCTGAAGAGGATCCTCGCGCACAGGCGCGAGATGTCCGGCCTCATCCCGATCGCCAAGGCGAAGAAGGTCCAGAGGGATGTCAGGTTCGTAGGCATCGTGAACGAGATCCGCACGACCAAGAACGGCCACACGCTCCTCGAGCTCGAGGATGAGGAGGACAAGATCGGCGTGCTCATCATGAAGGGCTCGAGGAAGTCGAACGAGTCCTTCGTCAAGGACGAAGTGGTCGGGGTCGTCGGATCCTTCAGCAAGGACGGGGAGATCGTCGTCGCGAAGGAGTTCATCAGGCCGGACGTCCCCCTGAACAGCGGCATGGCGCCGAACGGCTCGGAGTCAGTCGTCGCGTTCGTGTCCGACATCCATGTCGGCAGCACCGAGTTCCTGAACGACGAATGGAACAGGTTCGTCTCTTGGCTGAACAAAGACGCAGTCGCCAAGGACATCAAGTACATCGTGATGCCGGGGGACCTAGTGGACGGCATCGGCATCTATCCCAACCAGGAGGACGAGCTGCTGATCGAGGACGTGTACGCCCAGTACGCCGAGCTCGCCAGGCTGGTGAACATGATACCCAGCCGGATCAAGATAGTGATGATGCCGGGGAACCACGACGCCGTCAGGCTGGCGGAGCCCCAGCCCGCGCTTCCGAAGGAGGTGACCTCGCTCTTCGACCCGAGGATAATGTTCGTCGGGAACCCCTGCTATCTTCAGATAGAGGGCAGGAACATCCTCGCGTACCACGGGAGGAGCATGGACGACTTCGTCTCCAACGTGAGGAACCTGAGCTACTCCGCGCCCGGGGACATCATGAGGGAGATGCTCAGGAGGAGGCACATGGCGCCGATCTACGGGGAGAAGACGGCCCTCGCGCCCGAGCAGAAGGACTACCTGGTCATCGACCGGGTGCCCGAGATATTCGTCACCGGGCACGTGCACGCGTGCTCCGTGGGGGAGTACCGAGGGATCAAGCTCATCAACGCGTCCGCATGGCAGGCCCAGACTTCCTTCCAGAGGATGCACAACCAGATCCCGGACCCGGCGAAGGTGCCCATGGTCAACCTGGGCACAGGCGAGGTCTGGGTAGAGGACTTCTCGTCCTGAAGGGTATGTCAAAGGATTGATATGGGCCGACTGGTTTTTCCCACCGTGCGCGACCTCGATCCCTTCTTCAAGCCGAAATCTGTCGCAGTCATAGGCGCGACGCCGTTGCCGGGGAAGATAGGCAACATCATAATCGAGAACCTCTACAGCGACGGCTTCCCGGGCAAGATATTCCTCGTGAACCCCAACTACCAGGAGATCCTAGGGCTGAAATGCTACCCGACCGTGCTCGACCTCCCGGAGACGCCGGACATGGTCGTGGTGGTCGTACCAGCGAAGCTGGTCCCCGACGTGATGGAGCAGATCGGGCAGAAGGGGGTCAAGGCGGTGACGATCATCTCCGCCGGGTTCTCGGAAGGGGATGAGGAGGGCAAGCAGCGGGAGAAGGCGGTGCTCGAGGTCGCCAAGAAGTACGGGATCAGGATCGTCGGCCCGAACTCCCTCGGGGTCATCTCTCCCCACCACAAGCTCAACGCGTCGTTCGCGAGGATGGCACCGCTCGCAGGGTCAATAGCGTTCTTCTCCCAGAGCGGGGCGTTCTGCACCGCGGCGATCGAGTACTCGGTGAGCGAGATGCTGGGGTTCTCGGCGTTCGTCAGCTCGGGGAACAAAGCGGACGCAGACGACGCCGATTATGTCCGGTACTTCGCCTCAGACCCGAAGACGACCTGCATCGCCGCGTACATGGAGTCGACCAGGAAAGGGCACGAGCTCTTCCTGGCACTGGACAGGGCCTCCAGGAAGAAGCCCATCGTCATCCTGAAGTCCGGAAGGTCGCCGAGAGGCGCGAAGGCCGCGACCTCCCACACGGGCGCCCTGGCTGGCTCGGACGCGTCGTTCGACGCCGTGTTCAAGCAGACGGGGGTCTACAGGGCGAAGACCATGTTCGAGCTGTTCGACGCCGCGCAGGCGCTCTCCGGGCAGCCCCCGATGGTAGGGGACGGCATCGCCATCGTCACGAACGCCGGAGGCATGGGAGTCATCGCGACCGACTGCGCGAGCGACCTGGACCTCCCGCTCGCGGACCTCTCGAAGGAGACCCTCGACAAGATAGGCAAGGTCTGTCCGCCGACCTGGAGCTGGGGGAACCCGATCGACATCATCGGGGACGCCGACACCGCGAGGTACGCCAACGTCCTGCAGATCGTGGGCCAGGCCCCCGAAGTGAAGGGCATCCTCGTGATAGCCGCGAGGCAGGCGGCGACGAACCTATTCCAGATCGCCAAGTGGATATCCATAACCGCGAAGCTGAGCAGCAAGCCTACGGTCGCATGCTTCGCGGGAATCGAGGACCCCGAGTCCGAACAGTTCCTGGACGGCAAGGGGATACCCGTCATGTCCGTGCCAGAGCGCGCGATAACGGCGCTGCATGCGCTCTCCGTTCGGGGCAAATACCTGCAGAAGAAGAAGCTGATCTGAGCTTTATCACCCTACGAGCTGCATGAGGATTATCACAGCCCCGAGTCCGATGAACACGAGGCTCGATATGAAACCTATCCAGAAGAGCCTCATCATGAACTTCCGGTCAGTCAAAAGCTTCTCGAGCGTCACTCGCTCACGCCTCTAATGCCTTCGCGGTCTTGCCCTTGATCCGCTTCAGCCTGAAGGTGTTGTCGCGCTCCATCTCCTCGAGCCTGAACCTGATGAACCGCTCGACCTCCTCGAGGTCGGGGAGCACCTTGAACTCGAGGGCGTTCACCCGGCGCTTGGTCCGCTCGATCTCGTCCAGCAGCTTCTTCATTGTCGTCTCGAGCTCCGCGGCCTTGACCACGGTCTCGACCAGCTTCTCGTAGGCGTCCGTGGCCTCGTCTATCCTCGGGGAGGTCCCGATTATGCCATAGCCCCTCTCGTCCAAAGGAGCGACGATCCTGCTCGACTTGATGTCTGGCACCACGACCCCCATCAGGTTCCTGCTCCTGAGCTTGATCTCGGGATGGGTGGACAGCGCGTACGCCGCCGACCGGACCGCGATCGCCCCGTCGACAGCGTTCGCGACCGCGATCCTCTCTTGGGCCTCCCTGTAGCGCCTCGCGATCTCCACCCTGAGGTCCTTGGACTGGTCGAGTATCTTGAAGAACTCGAGTATGAGCCCGTCCCGCTTGAGCTTGAGGATCTTGTGGCCGTTCTTGGTGAGCTTGATCTTCTTGGTCACCTCGAGCAGCTCGGACCGGGTGGGCTGGATCTCTCGCACGGGCATCTGTCCATCACTTCTTCTTCATGGTCGGGTGGTACTTCTCTATGAACTTGCGGTCGATCTTGGTGAGCGAGTCCACGGGCAGCGCGGACAGGAGCTCCCAGCCGAGGTCCAGGGTCTGCGCGATTGTCCTGTCCTCGTCCTTCCCCTGCCGTACGAACCTGTCCTCGAACGAGTCCGCGAAGTCGAGGAACTTCCTGTCGCGCTCGGACAGCGCCTCCTTGCCGACGATCGCCACCAGGCCCCTGAGGTCCCTTCCCTCCGCATATGCCGCGTAGAGCTGGTCCGAGACGGCCCTGTGGTCCTCCCTCGTGTGCCCAGGGCCTATGCCCTGGCCCATGAGTCTGGAAAGGGACCGCTCGACGGCTATCGGCGGGAACACGCCCTTCCTGTGCAGATCCCTCGAGGCGACGATCTGCCCCTCGGTGATGTATCCCGTGAGGTCGGGGATCGGGTGCGTGATGTCGTCGCCGGGCATCGACAGTATCGGGAACTGCGTGATCGAGCCCGTCTTGCCCTTGATCCTGCCCGCGCGCTCGTACATGCTCGCGAGGTCGGTGTACATGTACCCTGGGTAGCCCCTCCTCGCCGGCACCTCCTCCCTCGCGGCGCCGATCTGCCTGAGCGCCTCGCAGTAGTTCGTGATGTCCGTGAGGATGACCAGCACGTGCATGTTCAGGTCGAACGCGAGGTACTCAGCCGTGGTGAGGGCGAGCTTCGGCGTGAGCAGCCGCTCGATCGCGGGGTCATCCGCGAGGTTGAGGAACACGACCGCCCGCTTCAGCGCGCCCGTCCTCTCGAAGTCCTGCATGAAGTACTGGGCCTCCTCGCTCGTGATGCCCATAGCGGCGAACACCACCGCGAACTCCTCCTTCTTCCCGACCACCTTCGACTGCCTCGCGATCTGGAGCGCGATATCGTTGTGCGGGAGCCCGGAGCCCGAGAAGATCGGCAGCTTCTGCCCCCTGACGAGGGTGTTCATGCCGTCGATCGACGATATCCCCGTCTGGATGAACTCGCGTGGGTTGTCCCTTGCCCACGGGTTGATCGCCGCGCCGATGATCTCGAGCCTCTTCTCGGGTATGATCGGCGGGCCCTTGTCGAGCGGGTCCCCAGAGCCGGACAGTATCCTTCCGAGCATGTCCTTCGAGACCGGCATTTTGACGGTCTCTCCCAGGAACTTCACGCCCGAGGCCTTGTCTATCCCGCCGGTCCCCTCGAACACCTGCACGACGACGACCTCGTCCGATGAGTCCAGCACCTGGCCCCTCTTGGTCGAGCCGTCCGGGAGCGCGATCAGCACGAGCTCGCCGTACCCGACGGGCTCGGTCTTCTCGACGAACACGAGTGGACCTGCGATCTGGCTGATCGTGTGATATTCCTTGACCATGCATCACACCCCCAGCTCGGCGAACTGCTTGTCCATCGACGCCGACACCGTCTTGATGTCCTGGTCGATCGTCTCCTCGAACTTCAGCTTGCCCAGGTCGGCCCTGCACTTCAGCGACGCTATCCTGTCCAGGGGGACCTCGAGCGCGATCGCCTTCTTCGCGAGCTCCGAGAACTTCCGGATGGCGCTCATGTAATCGTACTGCCGCTTGAGCGGGCTGTAGGTGTCGACCGGGTGGTACGCGCTCTGCTGCAAGAAGAACTCCCTGATCATCCTCGCGACCTCGAGCGTCAGCCTCTGCTCCTCGGGGAGCGCGTCGGAGCCGACGAGCTGCACAATCTCCTGGAGCTCGGACTCCTTCTGGAGGGTCTCCATCGCCCACAGCCTCAGCTTGTTCCAGTCCTCGGCGACGTTCTTGACGTACCAGTCCTCGAGGATCGGGCTGTACAGGCTGTAGGAGGTCAGCCAGTTGATGGCCGGGAAGTGCCTCCTCTCCCTCAGCTTCGAGTCCAAGGCCCAGAAGACCTTGACGATCCTCAGGGTGTTCTGCGTGACGGGCTCGCTGAAGTCGCCGCCGGACGGGGAGACCGCTCCGATCACGGATATGGAGCCGGTCTCTCCGCTCAGGGTCTTCACTCGGCCGCACCTCTCGTAGAACTCCGAGAGCCTGGAGGCGAGATAGGCGGGATAGCCCTCCTCGCCCGGCATCTCCTCCAGCCTGGAGGATATCTCCCTCATCGCCTCGGCCCATCGCGAGGTCGAGTCGGCCATCAAGGAGACATCATATCCCATGTCCCTGTAGTACTCGGCGACAGTGATACCCGTGTACACGGACGCCTCTCTCGCTGCGACAGGCATGTTGGATGTGTTCGCCACGAGGACCGTCCTTCCCATGAGCGGCTTGCCGGTCTTCGGGTCCTCGAGCTCGGGGAAGCTAGTGAGCACCTCGGTCATCTCGTTCCCCCGCTCCCCACAGCCGACATAGACGACGATCTGCGCGTCGCTCCACTTCGAGAGCTGTTGCGAGGTGACGGTCTTCCCGGTCCCGAAACCTCCGGGAATCGCGGCGGTGCCTCCCTTCGCGAGCGGGAAGAGCATGTCCAGGACCCTCTGGCCAGTGACGAGCGGGATGTCCGGGAGCAGCTTGTCCACATACGGCCTAGAGTGCCTCACGGGCCATCTCTGCATCAGCCTCATCTCGTGGCCGGAGTCGAGCTCCCCGATGGAGTCCTCGACCGCGAACTCTCCCTCGGATATGCTCGTGACCTTGCCCTTTGCGTCCGCCGGTAGCAGGACCTTGTGAACGATGTTGCCCTCCGGGACCTCGCCGATGATGGCACCGCCCTGGAGGTCAGCGCCCTTCTTCACCGTGGGGGTGAACTTCCACTTCTTCTGCCTGTCAAGCCCTGGCGCGGTGACGCCCCTGGACACGAAGTCCCCCTGCTTGTCCCTGAGGACAGGCAGCGGCCGCTGGACGCCGTCATAGACACTCGACAAGAGCCCTGGCCCGAGCTCGACCTGGAGCGGAGCTCCGGTGTCGACGACCTCTTCGCCAGGCCTGATGCCCGAGGTGTCCTCGTACACTTGGATGACGGTCTTGTCGCCGACCAGCTTGATGACTTCGCCCATGAGCTTCAGGTCGCCCACGAACACGACGTCGTACATCCTCGGCGAGACGCCCTGAGCTGTCACGACCGGCCCCGCCACCCTAGTTATCTGTCCCTTCTTCTTCTCTGCCATACTCACCGCACTCCCGCTAACCAGACTTGTAAAGGTCGATCCCCATCGCCTTTCGAACCTTATCCCTCATGTCGCCCTCGTCCTCTCCCACCGGGATGACGACGGGGTCGACGCTCGCCATCATCTTCGTCCTCAGCTGCGGTGGCAGCCTCTCCAGGTCCTTCGTGTGCACCGCGAGTATGCCCACACTCTCTTCGTCCATGACGCGGACCAACGTCTCCATCAGCTTGTCCGGCGTGACGCTGTACACCTTCCTTATGCCCGCGAGGCGAAAGCCCGTCACGAACTCCTCGGAACCCACGACAGCTATCTCCATGTCACACCACCAGCAGCTCCTCGATCACCTTGGTCGAGAGGCCGCTCTGCTTGCCCCTCGATATTATCCTGATGTTGTCCACTTCCACCTTCTTGCGTATCATGTAGTTGACTATCGGCAACACGGAGAGAGGGTAGAAGTGGGCGAACTTCTCGCTCGTGCCTACAAGCGCCTTGTCCAGCGAGATCGTCATCGCGGACAGCTTCTTGTCCTGCTTGAACTTCTCGAGCCCGGGCTTGATGGCCTCGTACATCGAGGATTTCTCCATCTCCTCAACGATCTGCATCATGCCTTCGCCCTGGGCCATCGCGCGCAGCCTGTCGATGCCGTACTCCATCCCGCCCGGGATGAGGTACTTCGCGATCCTCTCCTCGGGGATCCTCTCCGCCTTCAGCTTCAGGAGCACCTTCAGGTTGGTGACGTCGACCTCCTTCCTGATGAAGTCCCTCAGCAGCTTGTTCGCCCTCTCCCTGCCCCTGACGACCTTGAGCAGGTCGTAGTAGAGGTTCTTGTCCAGGTGGTCCTCGAGCCTGGCGATCCGCTGCGAGTCGACGACCTCGCGGACCAGCTCCTGCGTGATCCCGAGGGACGGCTCCTGCACGAGCGCGTCCATGACCTCGTGCACCGAGGTCATGCTCACGAGCGACCTGAGGTAGGCCTCCGAGAATGCGCCCGCGGGCACGAGCGTGTCGAGGATCTCCTCGTCGCTTGCCCCCGTAAGCTTGCCCCTCAGGACGGTCTTCACGTTGAACATGTCCCACCGCTTGAGGTAGTTCCCGACCATGTCCCTGAGGTGGCCCGTGGTGAAGCTCAGTATCGCGGAGTAAGTGTCCGCGAGGTTCCTGGTGACCGCCACCTCGACAAGGTTCGCGCCCGAGTACTTCGATCCGTACTTCGTCATCTCGCTCCTGTACTGGGTCTCGCCGAGGAACCTCCCAATCTCGTGGACGTCCATCACGAGCAGCCTCGAGTAGGCATCCCTGGAGAGCAAGAACCTCTTCTTCGCCTTGACGCGCGCGCACGCGTATGCGAAATTACCGCGATTCCCTGATAGCCACATCCTCGCGCTCACCCGAACAGCATCTCGTATATCTTCCGCATGTCTTCGTTCCACACGTCATCCAGGATGCTCTCGAAACGATAGTCCAGCCGGACCGTCCTGTCCATGCTCTCGAACACGAGCCCGCCGGAGCATTCGACGGTCCCGCCGGGCCTGAAGCCCGGCGGAAGCGACAGCAGCGCCTTGTCGGCCTTGTTCGAGTACACATAGCACTCCCCGAGCTCCTTTTTCGCCTTCGCCGTGAGCTTCGAGTACAGCTTCTTCCTGCGCTCTGGCGGGAGTCCCGCGATCCTCGACAGTGCCCGCTCCTTCAGAAGGTCCATCATGCTCTTCCGGGCCATCAGGAGCGCCTTCTTCGACTCGAGCTCGGCGCTTGAGATCTCCTGCTGCTCCATCTGGGCGATCGCAGACGCGAGGGCCCCTTCGGCCTTCGCCCTCGACTCGGCGATCCTCTTGCCAGCATTGGCGATGAGCTCGTCCCGCTCATGCTCGCCGGCCCTGATAACCTCAGCCTTCTTCTCCTCGCCCTTTCGGAGTATCTCGTCGACCACCTTGTTCAGACTCATAGCGTCTCAGCTCCTGCCAGGACTGTCACGTCCAGCCCGCGTCCGTCCTGCATCCGCGTCTTCACGTCTTTCCGAGCAGCAGGTAAGCCACGACGAAGCCGAGGATGACGATCGTCTCGGGGAGCACCATCAAGATCATGCCCCTTCCGAACATCTTCGGGTCCTCTGCCGTCGCGCCGACTGCCGCCGCACCGATCTGGGCCTGCGCTACGCCGGTGCCGAGGCCCGCGACTCCAATCGCGATGCCGGCGCCGATCAACGCTAGGCCTGCTCCTACCGCCGTCTGTGGGTCCAGTGCCATTTCTTTTCGCCTCCTATTCCGTTGCCGTGGAATACTTCCGCTCGTAGGTCAAGGGCTGGAACTCCGTCCCGCCGCCCTCGAAGAACTTGAGGAAGAACTCCACATAGTTCAACCTGATAGCCTGGATCCCTGCCGAGAGGGCTCCCAGGAAGAACACGAAGAACGCCTGCGTGATGAACAGCGCGAGCGCGCCGAGGACCGCGAAGGCGATGTTGCCGCTGAAGATCAGCGGGAACATGAGCGAGTTGAACGCGAGCGCCATCGCGCCCTTCCCGACCGCGAGCGCAGCCAGCCTCGTGTACGAGACGAGGTTCGTGAACAGGCCGATCACCTCGCTGAGCGCGAGAGGGCCTTCCGTGAACGGCAGGGCGATGACGCCGATGACTATGAGCACGACCGCCGGCACGGAGACCTTTATGCCTATCAGCATGAGGATGTTGTGGGGCATCATCGAGAACACCGTCGAGTTGACGAATGCGCTCGTCTGGGTCGCATTGCCAGCGACTGTCATTATCTCCTCGAAGAGCCCGAAGAGCACGATCAGCCAGGCGATTTTGCCGAGCGCGTGCTTCTTGTTGTGGCGCAGGTTGTTGAACACGCCGAAGACAAGCCCGAGCGTGAGGTGAAGCCAGCCAGCGAGGAGCGATATCCCTAGCATCTCCTGGATGTCGTGCATCTTGTCCAGCATCGGGTGGATCGGTATGTTCCCCAAGACCTCCCACGAGTACCCGCCCTCGCCGGAGCTCGGGTGGAAGGGCACGCCGAACGCCTCCGCGAAGACGAACGTGCCGAATATCGATGCCAGGATGCCGCCGGCCAGGATTATGGTCCCGAGCTGGTAGAGGTCCTTGCTGCTCTTCATCTTAATCATGATGAGGGCCCCGAGGGCCATCAGGCATAGCCCGAAGCCCAGGTCCCCGATCATGAACCCGAAGAAGAGCGGGAATGTGATGAACAGGACGAGGGTCGGGTCGATCTCCTCGTACTTCGGAGTCGAGACGAGGTTGATGAAGAACTCGAAGGGCCTTACGAGCCTGGGGTTCTTCAGCTTCACCGGGGGCTCCTCCTCCTTCTCCTGGGGCACCGTCTCGACGAAGACGGTCCCGCAGCAGAGCTTATCGAGCGCGCCCTGGACCTCCGCCATCTTCGAGTTGGGGATCCAGCCGTCGATGACGAACGAGTTGGAGGTCGTGGCTATCCTCAGGGGCGTCTCCGCCTTGAGCACCTCGATCGTGAGGTCCTCCTCGGACGCGATGATGAAATCCGCGAACTGCTTCCTCACGGATCCGAGGTCATTCTCGATCCTCTCGAGATCCTTCTGCAAATCCGCGATCTCGGCCCCCAGCTGGTCCGTGAGCTTCGCGGGATCCCCGGACAGCTTGGGCAGCTTCATCTCCTGGAAGCCGTTGTCGGCCAGGATCCTGGCGACCTCGGGCCGTTCGCTGTTCCCGACGAACACCGAAACCTGGAGGTCCCCCTTCCGGGCGAGCTTCATGAGCTCGTAGTCCTTGACCTTCTTTTCCAGGGCATCCTCTGGGTCCTGCTTGCAGGTGCCGACAAACACCGAGATGTTCTCGTAGCCTTCGAACAGCTCGACCGGCACCCCGAACGACCTGATCGGCTCGAGGGCACGGATCTCCGCCTCCCGCTCGCGTATCAGGGACTGTATCTTCTGGCGGGCCTCGGCCTTGCTCGATGTGTTCAGGTCGAGAGTAATCAGCGCCTGCTCGAGCTTCCCCTTCATGTCCTTGGTGTCGAGCCTCTTCTCGGGGCGGTGGGATTCGATCTCGAGAGTCCGGATCATCGAGCGCAGCTTGAGCAGTTTCTGAGAAGCGTCAGAGGCCTTCGGAAGCGGCTGGCCGAGCTTGAACTCCTCGTCCTGCTTTGTGAAGTCTATGAGGTGCAGTATGCCGAGCTCGTAAAGGCAGTCGATCGTCTTGTCGAGGCTTTCGATAGAGCCGACCACGACTGCCCGGGTCATCTCCTCCGGTCTAAGCATCCACGGTCCTCTCAAACTCGTCCAGGATGAAAGCTTCGGCCTTGCTCATCCTCTGCTGAGCGTTCGATTTGAGGGCCTCGGCCTTGAGCGCGCCCTCGTCGAGAAGCTCCCTCTTCTGCGATTCGATGCGCGACTTGGCGTCCGAGAGCCGTCGGTCCATTTCCTTCCTGTGGGCGGCCTCGGAGGCGTCGATCTTCTCTATCGCTATCCGCTTCCCCTCGGCCTGGAGCTGCTTTCGCTTTTCCTCGGCCTCCTTAGTCGAAACGCGGACCTTCTCCTCTGCGTCCTTTATCTGTCGAAGGATCTCCGCCTTCTCCAAGTCAGTCACAGCCAAGTTCGCTGATGCGGCTTTCGATATAAATATGCTACGGGGTCTGACCTTTTCGTCTAATTGAGGGGCAAATTGGACACTTAACGGCGGGCAAAAGCTGGGCCGAAAAGCACGGAGCCTCCGAACAAGAAATCCTCATCGACACCGTAATCAGAACAGGCTGGCGAGCTTCTCAGCGAAATCCTTCTTGTCGAGCCTGGTCAGCTTCATGCCTCCCTGCTTGAGGAGCTCCACGCCTGCGAGGTCCGAATAATCGTCGATGTAGACGACACGGGCGATCTGCGCGTTGAGGATCATGCGGGCGCATATGGGACATGGAACGATGGTCGTGTACATAGTCGACCCGCGGGAGTTGGTCCCCGCCTGAATAAGCGCGTTCTGCTCCGCATGGACCGCGGTGCAGGTCTCCATCCTGACCCCGGACGGTATCCCGAGCTTGTCCCTGATGCACCCGATCTCGTCGCAGTGCGGAAGGCCCCTGGGGTTGCCGTTGTACCCCGAACTCTTGATCTCCCCGACGTCGCTGACGATTATCGCGCCGATGTGCCTCCTGCTGCAGGTGCTCCTTCTGGCAACCTCGATCGCGATGTTCATGAAGTAATGGTCCTTCGAGATCCTGGCGTTCCTGTTCTCCGCCCTGAGAGCCATCACACGCCCAAATCCTGTGAAGGCATTTGAAGTTTCTGCCAGCGTCGCCGCTCCTTCGCGCATCGTCGAGCGCCGAGGAGCCCGTGCTGGCCCCATCTGGATGAACCGCGCGGGCATAGAGTTCTGCGCGTGAAGGGCGCGCTCGGTAGGGCGGCCGGGACCTCCTTCGAAATATCTTCGACAACTCCGAGAAAACACGGACGGTGGGGCAACACCAGCGAATCTATATATCAATCGAATAGCGATGCGTACCGCGGAAAGTTGAGCCCCTTATCAGGGGATAGGAGGGGGTGTTATGGCCGAAGCGCAGCAAGCCGGAGAGAAGCGAGTCTTCCTCAGAGAAGCGACGGGCCTAGTTCGAGAGATGAAATGGTACGATGCCTTGTTCCTGAACTTCCTGAACATGAGCATCGGGTTGGGCGCCGCATGGGTCATATTCTTCGGGCCTGGGATCTACCCTCAGGCAAATGTGACTCTCGGGTTGGTCATATGCGCGCTGGGCTGCATGGCAGGCATGTACTGCTTCGCCGCGCTCACGACCGCAATGCCACGTAGCGGCGGGGACTACGTATTCGTCAGCAGGTGCCTCCACCCAGCCCTTGGCCTAGCCTCGAACTGGATGTGGGTCGTATGGAACGTCGTCTGGTGCGCGGTACTCGGGACATGGGTCGTCACATGGGGCCTGCGGGACCTTGTGGGCGGCCTGGGGGTAATCAACAACGACCAAGGCCTTGTGAGCCTGGCGACGGACCTCAGCCATCCCGACCATCCGATAACCTTCGCGATAACCGCGGCGGTCGTGATATTGTCGGGAGTCATGTTGGCCCTTGGCCTCAGGGTGTATCTCAAGGTCCAGGCGATCTGCGCGATCGTCGGCCTCATAATGCTCGTGGTCGCGGTAGCGATATTCGCGACCACTCCGAATGACAAGTTCCAGCAGGTGTGGAACGAGTACGCGGCCCAGCAGGGGGCGGCCAACTACTCCGCCACGGTCGGCGACGCGAGTTCGGTGACGGCTTGGTACACCAACTGGGGCGGCAACATTCAGACCCTCGGGATACTGCCCATAGGCTTCTGGGTCCTAGCATATCCGTATTTCTCGGCCTTCATGGGCGGAGAACTGAAACGAGCCAAATCGACGGCTTTCATAGGCAACATGGGCGGCGTCGTGATCGGGGCCGTGTTTATCATCGCCCTGTGGCTGCTCGCGGCGGGCACGATGGGCCATGACTTCATAGTGGGCACATACGGCCAATTCTACGGGTACACATCGACGGCCTACGGCATGCCGAGCCAATGGTTCGGTTTCGATGTCAGCCTGATGTCGAAGAGCCCTGCAGTGGACATTTTGATGGGCGCAGGCATGATCGGCTGGCTGCTCATGTACCCTGCACTGTCCTACCTCGGACAGACGAGGGCCGCGCTCGCATGGTCGTTCGACAGGCTGATCCCAGGATGGTTCGGGAAGGTGAGCGAGAGGTGGCACACGCCGATAAACGCCATACTCTTCTTCACGATCCTGAACACGCTCTACCTGATCGTGTACGCCAAGTCGTACTCGTACCAGGCGAGCTTCTCGGCGGTGCTCGGGCAAGGTAGCGCCACGTTCCTGTTCGTCGGGCTGGCGGCGATCGTATTGCCGTTCCGCAAGCGCACAAAGCCGATATACGAGGCCTCAGGAGTGAAGAGGAGCATAGTGGGCGTACCCCTCGTGACGATCGCGGGGATAATATGGGTTATCTTCCTCTTCGTGAACATCTACTACTTCTGGGTAGACCCGAACCTGGGCGCGAACGACTACTTCAGCAAGATCGTGAAGTTCTTCTCGCTGTACTTCACCTACGCGATGTTCTTCTTCGCCATGGCCTACTACTTCATCGTGAGATGGTACAGGAGCAGGCAGGGCGTCAACATCGATCTTGCGTACCAGGAACTCCCGCCTGAGTGAGCAAACCCGCAAAACCCCTTTCCTTCGTTTTCATATCATTCGCATGTCGTCCGTCTCTCACGCTCATCTTTAGATACTGTCGAAAGATATCGATAAGGGCAGCTCACCTGAGGAGGGGACTGATACGATGATAGAAGAGCCCGTAGGGGGGCAGTTGGAGATACTCTCCAGGAGCGAACTGGACAGGATACACGGCGCAACGATGGAAGTCTTGCGGAAGGTCGGGATAAAGGTCTGGGAGCCGCAGTCGTTCTCGCTGTTCAAGAACGCGGGGGCGGAGGTGGACTCGAAGACCCTGATGGTCAGGCCGTCCGAGAGCCTGGTCAAGGAGACCGTCAGGAAGGCGCCCTCGGAGTTCTATATGTACGGCCGGGACCCGAAGTACAAGCTTCACATGGGAGCGAGGAAGGTCCATTTCTCGGTCGCCGGCCAGACGATCAGGATGCTGGACGCGGACGGGAAGGTGCGGTCGCAGGTCCTCAAGGACAGCGAGAACGTCGCGAAGGTGGCCGACTGGTGCTCTCACATCCACCACGTGTCGGTCGGCACGACGCCAAAGGACGTGCCGGACGACATCCACCCGCTGTATCACATCGCGGCGGACTGGAGGAACTCGGTCAAGACGACGGACGGATACAACTACGGGAAGCGGCTCTCGACAGAGACCATGGAGATGCTCTCCATACTCAGGGGAGGGGAGGACCAGATGCGGAAAACGCCCACCCTCCTGGGATTCACCAACCCCGTGAGCCCCCTCCAGCTCTCCAAGGAGCTCATGGAGGGCGCCATCGTCTACGCGAAGAACAACCAGCCGATGCTCTACGCGCCCGAGGCCCTTTCCGGCGCGACCGCGCCCGCGACCCTCGCCGGGCTGACCGTGCAGCAGAACGCGGAGGTGCTCTCGGGAATCATGGTCTCCCAGCTCGCGAACCCGGGCGCGCCTATCTTCTACGGCACGGTCTCCGCGGCCATGGACATGAAGACGGGCGCGACCGCGCTGGGCGGGCCCGAGGTCGGCCTGCTGAACGTCGCCGCGGCCCAGCTGGCACGCTACTACAACCTGCCGTGCAGGGGCACGGGCGGGAACACGGACTCAAAGACCCTCGACCCGCAGGCGTTCATCGAGACCTCGACCAGCCTGATGATGGCGAGCCTTGCGGGGATGAACTTCATATACGACGCGGCCGGGTCGTTGGACGGCAGCCTGACGATGTCCCTCGAGAAGATCGTGATCGACAACGAGCTCGCCGGGATGGTCGCGAGGACGCTGGCTGGGATCAAGGTCACCGACGAGACTCTGGCAGTGGACGAGATACTCAGGGCGGGGCCAACCGCGAGCTACCTCTCGACGCCTTTCACGGCCCGGATGTTCAGGAGGGAGCACTTCATCCCGGAGATGGCCGACCGGAAATCCAGGGAGGCCTGGCAGAAGGATGGCGGCAAGGACATGGTCGACCTCGCGAAGGAGAAGGTCAGATGGATCCTGAAGGAGCACCACCCTGACCCGCTCGACAAGGACGTGAGCGCGAGGCTGGACAGCTACCTGAAGAAGGTCTCGAAGGAGCACGGTCACTGATCGGCCGCGATCTTCCCGACATGCTCGGGCATGTCGTACCACACGACCCGGTCCCCGACCTTCGCGCGCATCTTCCAGCGCAGGCTCTTGGGCTCGTTCTCGATCCGCTCGAGAAGGGAGTTGACCCGTGAGATGACGAGCTCCTTCTTCTCCGGCTCCATGTCCATGCTGGCGACATGGTTCTTCACCCAGTCGAGGTTGCGCGTCAACGTGCGCCACACGCCCCAGTTGTCCGCGCAGAGCGAGGCGATGTACGCGGCGTTTATGCTCTCCTTCTCGTCCTTCTCGGACAGCGGGTGGTCGAGGAGCAGGCTCGCGATGTCCTTGTAGTCCTTCTCGTTGATTTCGATGATCTGGAGCTTGGTCACCAGGAGGTCCGCCAGCGGGAGCGTCTTGTCGTCCAACAGCAGCCGCTTGCTGAAGTCGAACGTGTGGCACATCTCGAAGGTCTCGACGAACACGTCGACCTGCCTGTTGAACTTCGGGTCGGTGAAGAGCATCCTCTTGTCCCCGTGCAGCGCGTTGAACATCTTCACCGGCTGGACCCCGAGCTCAACGAGCATCTCGCTGAGCTTCCTGGAATCCTTCCTCAGAGTTATCAGGTCGATGTCCGGGACCTTCCTGGCGAGGGACCGATGGGTCGCGCTCGGGCACCTCATCTTGATCGCCGTCCCGCCCAGTAGACGGACGGTCAGGTTCCTCCTCCTCGCCCCTTCCAGGATCTGGTCGGTCGCTATCAGGATGTCTTCGTGCATCAGGGTACGCTTCAGGATATCAGAGCTGCCGCATTTCAACCTTTTCGACGTGGCCAGCGGGACATGGACGATTTGAACGCTGACGGGACAAGTAGCAAGAGGCAGTTGGGTTATTGTCCCCGATGACGATTCGGATAGGTCAAGGGGACAAACGATGACGGTGCTGTTCTTCACGACCGACCTGCACGGGTCCGAGAGATGCTTCATGAAGTTCGTGAACTCGGCGGCGTTCTACAAGGCGGACGTGCTGGTCCTGGGAGGAGACGTCACGGGCAAGATGATCATACCGCTGGTTGAGCAGAAGGACGGCTCATATGTCGCCGACTTCGTGGGCTTGATCCACAAGCCGAAGAACAAGGCAGAGGTGGACGCCCTCGTCAAGAACATCAGGTATTCCGGGTACTACCCATACATCACGGACCAGCGAGGGATGGACGAACTGAACGCCTCGAAGGAGAAGGTCGACGCCCTCTTCACTAGGCTTATGGGCGAGACGATGGAGCGCTGGGTGAAGATCGCGGAGGAGCGGCTGAAGCCCCTGAACGTCAAGTGCTTCATCACGCCAGGGAACGATGACAGGTTCATAATCGACGAGGTGCTCGCGAAGTCCACCTATGTCCAGAACCCCGAAGGGAAGGTCGTCTGGGTCGACGAGGACCACGAGATGATCAGCATGGGATGGAGCAACCCCACGCCCTGGAACAGCCCGAGGGAGACCTCCGAGGAGGATCTCGAGAGGAAGATCGAGCAGATGGCGTCCAAGGTGACCCGGATGGACAACTGCATCTTCAACATGCACTGCCCGCCGATAGACACGCCGCTTGACCCGGCCGTCAAGCTGGACGAGAACCTGAAGGCCGTCAGCACCGGCGGGAACCTCGTCACGATCTCCGCCGGGAGCAGGGCCGTGCGCAACTCGATCGAGAAGCACAAGCCGCTCCTGGGCCTCCACGGGCACATACACGAGTCGAAGGCGTTCTGCAACCTCGGGAGGACGCTCTGCCTCAACCCGGGGAGCGAGTACGGAGAGGGCATCCTCAGGGGCGCGCTGATCAACCTGACGAAGAAGGGGCTCAAGAGCCACATGTTCACCCAGGGCTGACCCGGGGGCGTACGCCCGAACCGCTCCAGCCCATAGGGATTTTATAGTCGGCGCATACTCATATCGCCGTGGCCGAGCAGGGTCGCGGAGACCGAGGGTCCAGGCGACACGGCGGCGTCGCCTTGTTCTTCAGGGATGCAGGAGTGGCCGCGCTGATAGTCGCGAGCGTACTCCTAACAATGTACGCGTTCGCCGGCCAATGGCCTCCGCTTGTCGTCGTAGAATCCGAGAGCATGATGCACGGGGACGACAACATGAGCCACCTCGGGATCATAGACACCGGCGACCTCGTCCTCGTCCAGAAGGTCGAGTCGACGAAGGACATAGTCACCTATGTCGAGGGGTACGTCGACGGCCACCGGACCTATGGGGACTATGGCGATGTCGTCATCTACAAGGTCAACGGGCAGACCGTCCGCACGCCCATAATCCACAGGGCGATGGTCTACCTCGAGGCGAACGCCGACGGCTCGAGCTACAGGGTCTCCGCCCTCAGGGAGCTGCCTGCGGGGAAGTGGTCCTCGTCGAACAGCGCGGACACCTGGGACCACCTGACCGGCGTCCTCACGATATACAATGTCGGGTACGACCACCTGCCAGTCGTGATCGATATCCCGCACCTCTCCATGCCCTACGTCAGCGGGTACATAACCAAGGGAGATCACAACACCATCATCGACCAGTTCTCAGGCGGCTCCCCGGTGAAGTTCAGCTGGGTAGTCGGCAAGGCCAGGGGAGAGATACCGTGGTTCGGCCTCCTGAAGCTCTGGTCCACGGGAACGCTGGGCAGCCCGGCCCCCGAGAACAGCGTCGAGTACCTCTACGCGTCCATAGGCCTCATCATCGTGGCGCCGATCCTGATCGACCTCGGCATGACGTACAAAGAGAAGAGGGAGAGCCGCAAGAAGAGGATAGTGGCCAGCGCGAAGGGCGAGGGGCCTCCTGAGAACTCGGAAGGCCCTGATAAAGATGGGGGCAGAGGACGGCTCTAGCCAGGCCGGATGCGGTCACATGAGAGTCGTCTGGTACCGCAGCTTGTAGTTCCTCAGCTGGCTGAGTATCTCGTCCTCCTCCAAGATATGCTTGCCCTCCGCCACCGGCACGCTCGGCTCGATCTCCTTCGTCCTCCCCCCTCTCCCGAAGGACCTCACGCGGGCGTGTATGATCCCCAGCATGTCCAGCTCGGATATCAGGTCGGTGATCCTGCGCTGGGTGAGGATGGCCATCGAGGTGCACTGGCAGAGCTCCTTGTAGGTCTCGTACAGGTCGCCCGTGGTGAGCTTCGCGTCCCCGCGCTCGTTGTTGAGAAGGACCCCCATCAGGACGAGCTTCGACTGGACAGGCAGGGTCCTGATGGCCTCGGTCACGCAGTCCAGCTCGATCTTGTTCTTCGCCTTCGTCACATCGGACTCCGTCACCATCGGCAGGTGATTCCTCTCGGAGATCTCGGCCGCGACCCTGAGAAGGTCGAGCGCCCTCCTCGCATCGCCGTGCTCCTGGGCCGCGAGCGCGGCGCAGAGCGGTATCACGGACTCCTCTAGCACGCCGTCGTCGAACGCGAGCCTCGCGCGCTGGGCCAGGATGTCCTTCAGCTGCTCGGCGTTGTACGGCGGGAAGACCATCTTCTCCTCGCTGAGCGAGCTCCTTACGCGCGGGTCCAGGAACTCCATGAACCTGAGGTCGTTCGAGATGCCCACGACGCTGACCTTCGCGTTCTTGAGGTCGTCGTTGATGCGGCAGAGGTGATAGAGCACATCGTCGCCGCTCTTGGACACCAGCTTGTCGATCTCGTCGAGGGCGATGACGATCACGCGCTTCTCCTCGTCGATCTTCTCCCTCAGGATGTTGTAGACCCGCTCGGTGCTCCATCCAGTGAAAGGTATCCTCTCCTCGAAGTTTTCGATGAACTTGTTCCCGATGTTCTGGAGGACGCCGTACTGGGTGTCGATCACCTCGCAGTTCATGTAGATGAAATTGACATTGTGGAGGTTGGAGTCGGCGCGCTCGATCTCCTTGCCGATGTACTTTATGCACGCGGTCTTGCCGGTCCCCGTCTTCCCGAACACCAGCACGTTCGAGGGCCTCTGTCCCTCCAGGGCCGTCACGAGGATCGACGCCAGCTGATTTATCTGGTCCTCCCTGTGCGGCAGGACGTCTGGTATGTAAGAGGGGCGCAGGACATCCCTGTCTCCCTTGAAGATGGACTTCGATCTCATGTATTGCTGGAATATGGTTTCCTGCATCCTGCTCCCCCAATCTGGCAAAAAGCCTCCTTCCCCTTCCCCTAGATTTCCTATGGAAGCCGCTCTCGGAATCCATCCGAAACAGAGGAAATGGGGAATGAGACGGAGTCTACTTAAGCGTTAATATTATCGCGATAATTCATTTTACCTGCAGCCGAGGAATTTTGGAGAATCCGTCGAGCCAGCTCGACGCGATATTGTCCGATGCAGAATAATAGAGTCCGACGTGCAGTCGTGTGCATCGGGAAGGGGGACCCCTTCGCTTCCACTGGAACGCGTTCCACAGGAGGCATCGGAAACGATGGCTGGTATGCTCCAACGGAAACATAGGTTTTTTCCACTGTAAGGTGCTGGATGTCGTCGCGACATACAATAAACTTGAGGAGCGATAGGGTTTCGATCGACAGATGGAACGAGTACTGGTGTTCACGACAACAGAAGACGACGACGAGCTGCGAGCACTTCTGAAAACCTTGAAGATCCAAATCGTCAAGGAGTTCGTTCAGAAGAGGGAGCGAGCGCACAAAGTCGGCTTCCTCGGACCGGGGAAGCTAGATGAGATAGAGGATGAGATCAAGGATCTCGAGTTCGATGCGGTAGTCGTCAACGGGGATCTGAAGCCGTCACAACATCACTATCTGGAGATGCGGTTTCAGAAGGAGTGCTTAGATCGGACCGGCGTGATCCTCAAGATATTCACAGAGCATGCCCACACTCCCGAGGCGATCGCCCAGGTCACCTTGGCCAAGCTGAGGTATGAACAGCCGTTCCTAAGAGAATGGATTCACAAGGCGAAGAAAGGAGATAGGCCAGGATTCCTCGCAGGCGGCGCATATGCGACCGACATCTACTACGAACATGCGAAGAGCCACGCGAGAAGAATCGAACTGAACCTAAAGGATCTATCTAGACAGAGAGAGCTTACAAGAGCGAAGAGACACGCGAGGGGCTATTCGCTCGTCTCTCTGGCAGGGTACACCAACGCTGGCAAGTCCGCCCTGTTCAACGCGCTGTGCGGAGCGGATGTCGTCGTCGATGACCTCTTCTTCTCCACTCTGTCCACGACTACGAGGAAGGTGTTAGGAGTTCCAGGGAACATCCTGATGGTCGACACGGTCGGATTTATCAGCGACCTTCCGACAGACTTGGTGGACGCGTTCAACTCCACTCTCGAGGAGATCTTCTACGCGGACATGATTCTCCTAGTCTTCGATTCCAGTGAGCCGATGGAATCCATCAAGAGGAAGCTGGCTACCTCTGTCGGCATACTGCTCCCGAAAATTGAGCGTCAGAGGGTTGTCATCGTCGGGAACAAAATCGACCTCCTTCCGAAATCAAAGCGAGACGGCCTCATCTCCGGACTCAAGACGGAGACTGGACAGCACGATCTCGTACTCGTCTCTGCGCTCACCGGCGAAGGCCTCGATGAGCTCAAAGAGATGATTGTCTTAGTCCAAGGGAGATCGCTCATGGTGGAAGGAGATCTTCCGCACACGGACTCCGCCCTGGCCCTCCTCTCCCGCCTTCGCTCTTCCTGCTCTGTGAACGAGTCGGTCGATGACAACGGCATCCATGTGGTCCTTCGGTGCAAGCCGGAGGATGGCCAGAAGATCATCGGATGGATGCGCAAGGCCGGGGGAAAGAGCATCTCGTCCTTCGCGGAGGGGCCTTCTGACGCAGGCTCTCAGAACGAAGCGGTCTCCAGTAGAAACGAAGGGGCCCCCCTCATATGATGGCCGCTCAAATCTTGAGATCCTTCTTCTTCTTGAGAACCTTGTCCTCGAACCTCTGGGGCAGGACCCATGCGAGATACTCGATGTCATCCAGGTTCCTGACGAACTTGGCCTTGCTGGGAGTGTCGATCAGCTCGTGGAGCTCGCGGGTCTTTGCGATGTAGTCGTACAGCCACCATACGCACACGATGAACGCAATGGGCGCAGCGACGACGATCCACGTCGCCCATGTCCCCAGAGGCGTGCCGAGATCTCCTAGGAACGAGAGGTACGAGGGCAGCCTGTTCGTGCTCGGGGAGCCGCCGGCCAGTATCCAAACTTGAACCGCACTGATGATGCTAAGGAACCCGAAGGCGAGCCCTAGGAAAGCGCTGAGCTCCAACCTGTACTCTGTCAGGAAGCTCTTCGTCAAACTCTCACCTGAGTTCCCGTAAAATCAGTGTCCCTATTATAATGATTCTCCAAGAGCGGGCGAATACATGTAGCCCGAGGGGTCAAGAGCGCTGCCAGGCCATGGCTGTCACGTGCTCTCCCCCCAATCTCTTGACCAGAGGACCATCGCCGTGGTCCTCGTTTCCCTCCTCAGCTCCTTGGTCCTTCTCGGGTCCGACGCTGAGCCTCCGCTCGTCGCGATATCCGAGGTCCAGAGGCTCGAGGACGGAATGAGTGTCCAGCTGTCCGGGCTTCTCGTGGACGACTGGACCTACGAGAGCGGGTCGGAGTCGATGGTGCTCGCGGACCCCGCCGGCGTGGCCACCGTCGAGGTCATCACCGTCCCGGGGGCTCGTCCGCAGCCGAGCCAGTACGCCAACATAGGGGACGAGCTGCTCGTGGCCGGCAAGCTCTCGAAGTCCGGCCAGGCATGCACGGTGTTCGCGAAGAGCGACGGCATCACGGTGCTCCGCACCTCGGACGAGGTCCTCACGGTCGATGTGCTCATGCGCACCTGGAGGCTCTTCGAGGGCGACTGCGTGCGCATCAGGGGCGTCCTCGGATCGGACGGGCTCCAAGGCTCCGTCAGGCTGTTCAGCTCCGAGAGGAACTGCAGCATCGCGCTCGACCCTGGCGGGCTCGCCGTGGACGGCCTGATCGGGACGGACGTTCTGGTCAGCGCGCTCGTGAGGTTCGACTTCAGGATCTCGGCCCTGACCCTGCTCGCGAGGAGCGTCGTGGCCGACGACTGACGGCAATCCTTTTTTGCGAGTCCCGCCATGGCCATCTCCGTGGCCGCAACGCTATTGGCCTTCGACGACACCGATTCCCCAGACGGGATGTGCACGACCTACCTCGCCACCCTCATCCTCGAGGAGCTCTCGGAGTACGACCTCATCGGGCTGCCGAGGCTCGTGCGGCTGAACCCTAACATACCCTGGAAGACCAGGGGGAATGCCGCGATCTGCCTCCCGCTCGGGCACGGCTCCGGCAAGGGCATGCCCTGCGGGAGCGTCTCAGGGCGAGAGCTTCGGTACCATCTATCGGGCCGTCCAGCGGATCCGTCCGAGCTGCTCGAGAGGGCCTCGAAGGTCCTCAAGAAGTTCGCCAGGTTCGAGTGCGCGGAGACGAACCCCGGGATAGTCGCATCCAACAGGCGGCCTCCGCCCTCCCTGTACTGGAGGGCCGTCCGCGAGGTAGTCTCCGCCAAGGATGTGGAGGCCGTCCTGAAACGTTCGCGGGCACGCTGGAGGAAGTTCAAGAAAGGCCGGGGGATAATCGGCGCCGCGGCCGCCATGTCCTGGAGGCCTCACGACAGGACCTGGGAGGTCATCGCGTACAGGGCCCCTGGAAGATTCGGCACCCCCAGGCGGATCCAACCCGAGAGCGTGATCGAGATGGACAGGGCGACGAAGAAGACCTTTAACAACTACGACTACGAGAACGGCCACATCGCGATCGCACCCGGGTCGCCTTGCCCCATTCTCTTCGGCATCAGGGGTGACTCCCCGAAGGAGCTCCTGAGGGCGAAGGACATGATCAGGGGCGAGAGGCCGGACAAGTGGCTCCTGTTCCTGACCAACCAGGCGACAGAGGACCACATCGTCCAGAGGCGGATAGCCGAGCTGAGGCCGATGATGTCCGCGCGCGTCGAAGCCAGAGTGGCCCTCCTGCCGAAGACCATCCC
>JAJYIS010000093.1 GCA_021789945.1 Thermoplasmata archaeon
GGTCGCCGTACTGGTCGTATGCCGACACCGTGACATCTTCAGGCACGGAGATCGAAGGCACATGATAGACTCTGACCTGGAACGAGGCCGCTTGTCTGGCTGGGAGCACCGTCAGGATCTTGGTCCCGCTGATGACCGGGCCGGCCGACACGTTGCGCGCGATGAGCATCTGTGGGCCCTGCGTCTCCATCCGGACCGCTGCCACGAATGTGTGGACTCCCTGGTCCATGCCCGGAACGAAGGTGTAGTTCGGCGGGAGGACCGCAAGAGGATCCGTGGACGTGAAGCTGATAGTGCCGTTGTATCCCGTGAGTACCCTTCCGTACTGGTCGTAGGCCGTGACCGCGACCGTGAGTAGATCGTTCGCAGGGACCGAGTCCGCTGTTGCAAGGCTCAGGCTGTCAAGCCTCAGGCCGATGAGTTGGCTCGTCCCGAACTCGACCATGGGCATGCCGTACGGCAGCGTGTCCCCTCCCAGCCTCGCCCATTCGGCCTCGAGGAACGGATGGGCCGTTGTGTTCCGAGACCAGTCCCATATGTCAATCGGGCCTGTGAAAGTGATCGTCCTTGCGACGTCGTCAGTGACGACGCTGCCCGGGAGGTCAGTGTCCATCGGCTCTGACCAGTACACGGTCATGTCCGAACTGACGTTCGCAGCCACTCCTGTTGACACGTGGTACCTGAACAGCTGAGGTCCGGCTGGCCATTCGAACTTCATCGTCTCGTTGGCCGAGAGGTTCCAGGCGTTGGGCGTGATTTCGTACGGCAGATAGCTACCGTACCATTGGCTTCCAGGGTCGTAGTGCACATAGCTCAGGTTTGCGTACTTGTCGAAAGCAGAAACTGGGTGCGGCACGCTAGAGGCCCAATTGTCCGCCAATTGCGATGACCAGCGCCAGCAGGGCTGCTTCATGAGTGCTCCTTCGTATGTATCAACCGTCTCATACGCACGGAGCGCGTAATCGACGGCAGTGTCTATTCTCACGTTGGCCAGCTCCGGGCCGATGTCCGCGTGGAATCTCATGTCCTCGTAGTACCACTCTGAAGGTACGAACGCCTCATGCAGCCATCTCGCCATGAGCATCTCCATCCCCCACGAGAGGATGTCGTATGTGAGCACTATGTTGGAGCCGATCTCCGTCGCCGTGAGGTTGAAGACGAACAACTGGAAATAGGAGTCGTAGGCGTTCTCTATGTCCAGTCTATGCTCGGCCTCGTTCACGAGCCAGTCGGCATACATCGTCCTCACATTGCTTGCGTTGTTCTTCCACCAGTTCGCGAAGTCCGAGAGGTCGCTGTCAGTCACGTTGAGGACCGCCTTTGCGCCCTGGAAATCAAGCGTTACAGTCCCGTTGAGGTCGATGATCCATCCATCGTCCTGGTTCCCGATGCCAGTACCGTACTTCGAGTACAGCTCCGCCATCGTGAGATATTGCATGTACCAGTCGATCGTGGCATTGCCTCCGCGCTCCGTCCCGAAGAACGGGAGGAACTCCGGATGGTAGTTCATGTTCAGCTCAGTCATGTTGCATCCAGTTATGTTGAGGCGCAAGTTCGACTCCGTATGGACGTTTCCGGAAGGCTGGTCATAGTGGTCGAAGATGTACGGATAGGTATCCCCCCACGGATCCTCCATATGGTAAATCTCCCACCTCTTGTACCACCACTCCCCGAACGGTACGTTGAACATGTCGTACCAGCGGTAGTCCACGGTCCTCGGGCCGCTCGACGTCATCACCGACGGCACGCCGTTGTCCTGCCGCTGGCCGCTGTCGCCGTGGGCCATCGGCTTCATCATGCCATTGATTGGCGCGGCCATGAGCCCAGCGATGAAGATCGCCAGGATTGTCGTCACCATGGCTCTCCCCCTGCTACCGTGCCATGGTCGAGAAAGAGGTCGTGATGTGTCCGCTCGTGGTGAAGTCCGTTCGGTCCCAGCCGATTCGTCCAATAGAGGGCTCGGGTGCCACGTTCTGAATATCAGTCCCATTCTGCCGTCATGTGATGAAAGAGTCTTGTCCTCGTTGCAGCCCATGGGCTCATCCCCCAGTCGGTCCCGAATCCGACTCTACCGTATATAGAGCTAGCCTCGGCAATCACCGTTGACCAAGGGATATCCCGGACGCGCAATCATACAATCTCTTCCCGAGAAATCTAATATAATGACGTAGCGCAATCGGTGTATCCAAGGAGTCGTCACATGGGTTTGTTTGGATCCTCTGGCATCAGGGGCGTCGTGAACCAGGACTTCACTCCCGAGCTCGCGACCTTGATAGGCTTGGCTGTCGGGAGCACGTCAAAGTGCGCGGTGATCGGGACCGACTCGAGAACCACCGGCCAGATGGTCGAAGCGGCAGCGTCCTCTGGCCTCATGGCTGCCGGATGTGATGTGTTCCATGCAGGGATGGTCACCACACCGACTCTTGCCTGCGCGGCGAGGTCGATGAACTGCGGGGTCATGATCACTGCGAGCCACAACCCCCCGGAGTACGCGGGGGTCAAGCTCTGGAACCCCGACGGGACGGGGTTCGGGGTCGAGCAGTCGAAGGCTGTGGAGGACCTCATCGCAAGCCGGAGGTTCAGGCTCGCGACCTGGGAAACCGTCGGGAAGAGCCACGTGTTCCCGGAGGCCGCAGAGACGCACGCGCTACGGATTCTCCAGGGCGTTGGCAGGTCGAAGCTCAAGGTTGTCGTTGACTGCGCGAACGGTCCAGCGTCGACCATTACCCCCATCGTGCTTCAGCGCATGGGCTGCAAGGTCATCACGCTCAACTCGAACATGGACGGCCACTTCCCTGGCAGGCCGCCCGAGCCTGTGGAGGAGAATCTGACGGATCTCGCGCGCGCCGTCGTGTCGATGAAGGCGGACCTGGGGATTGCGCATGACGGCGATGCTGACAGGATGGTGGCCGTCGACGACAAGGGCAAGTTCCTGGGCGGGGACCAGCTCCTCGCTCTCTTCGCCGAGAGGTATGGGAAGAAGAAGGTCGTCGTCACTGTCGACGCCTCGATGGCGATCGACGATTTCGTCGACGCGAGGATTGTCCGTACCCGCGTGGGAGACGTGTTCGTCAGCGAAGCCGTGAAGAAGAGCAAGGCGCAGTTCGGAGGGGAGCCCTCGGGGACGTGGATATTCCCCGACCAGACCTACTGCCCAGACGGCATACTGGCCGCCGCGCGGCTGGTCGAGCTCGCGTCCAAGAAGAAGCTCTCGGAGCAGCGGAAGAAGATACCGATTTACCCGATCATAAGAGAGGCCCTACGATTCGACCCGAAGTTCAAGGCGGTCGTCCTGAAGAGGCTCGACGAGGAGATGAGATCCATCGCGTGCGACGAGCTCCTCACCCTCGACGGCTTCCGGCTGCAGTTCGAGGACGGCTGGGCTTTGGTCAGGCCGTCAGGGACCGAGCCGAAGATAAGGTACCTCGCAGAGGCGCGGACCGAGAGGCGAGCGAAGGACATCCTGGGGACGATATCGAAGGCCGTGAGGAGGTGCGCGCGATGAAGGGATACATCCTCGCAGCAGGCGAGGGCCTCAGGATGCGGCCCCTCACAGCCAACATCCCGAAGCCCCTGCTCCCGGTCGCTGGCAAGCCCTTCCTGGAGCACAACATCGAGGCATTCAAGGAGGCGGGCATAAAGGACATCATACTCCTGGTCGGCTGGAGGGCACACAGGATTCACGAGCATCTGGGGGATGGCAAGGAGTTCGGCGTGCGGATAGAGTATGTCGAGCAGAAGGAGCGCCTCGGGACGGCCCATGCCATAGGCATGGTCAAGGACATGGTCGACGGGCCGTTCTTCTGCCTGTACGGGGACATCGTGCTCTCGAAGGAGACCACGAAGGCGATGGTCGCCCATCACAAGAAGGTCAAGGGGAGCGTGATGGCCCTCACCAGCGTCGAGGACCCCAGGCGGTACGGTTCGATCGTCGTCGAGGACGGCGTCGTGAAGGACATCATAGAGAAGGCCGAGGTGCCCCCGAGCAACATCATCAACGCGGGCGCGTACATCCTGGACCCTGAGATATTCGACGCGATTGCCGAGACGAAGAGGTCCTCCCGAGGGGAGTACGAGGTCACCGACTCCTTCAAGATACTGATGAAGAAGAGCCACCTGTACACCCACATGATCCAGGGCGAGTGGATCGATGTCGCGAGGCCGTGGGACCTGCTCGAGGCGAACAGGATACTCATGGCCGGCCTCGAGACGAAGATCGAGGGCGATGTCTCCGACAGGACGACCGTCATCGGGAGCATCCAGGTCGGGAAGGGCTCCAGGGTCCTCCCCGGGAGCTACATCATCGGGCCCGCGATCATCGGTACGGAGTGCGAGATAGGCCCCAACGCGTACATCCGCCCGAGCACTTGCATCGGGGACAAGTGCAAGATCGGCGCGGCGGTCGAGATCAAGAACTCGATCATCATGAGCCACACGAACGTCCCGCACCTGAGCTACGTGGGGGACAGCGTCCTGGGCGAGCGATGTAACCTCGGGGCGGGCACGAAGGTCGCGAACCTCAGGCTGGACGAGAAGGAGGTGCAGGTCGTGGTGGACGGCCGGAAGACCGGCTCCGGCAGGCGCAAGCTCGGCGTGATCATGGGGGACGACGTCAAGACGGGCATCAACGCGAGCATCGACGTCGGGACGGTAATCGGCGAGGGCACCATGATCGGCATGGGCGCGGTCGCGAGGGGCACGATCGCCCCGAAGAGCAAGATTTTCTGAGGCACAGTGTGGTCTCTGCAGCCGTCGGACCTCCCAGCGAACCTCCTTATCTCCCGAAGGTCCTGGTTGTTGCGGGTGATGAAATGGCGAGCGGTCCTATGACCCTGACATATCTGAGGACGGTCTCGGGTCAGCGGGAAGTCGAGGGGGACGATCAGGCGGAAGAGCTCCGGCCTTGGCTGCTACCTGCTGGTCGTTCCATTCCTGTGGCTCCTCCCCTATCTGTTGATCTACGAGCTCTTCAGCCGCAGGCAGCACTTCTAGAACTGTGCCGCGTGTGCGCCTAGTCCACGACCTTCAGTTCCCTGGGCTCCCCCATCATGTCGAACGCCGTCCACGAGGACCTGTCGTACGGGCTGCACGCGATGATGTGCACCCAGCCGTACCTCCTGAAGAGCTCGCGATCTGCCTCCGAGGGGTAGCACGCTCCGGACGGATGCGAGTGCACCGTCCCGACGATCGTGAAGTCTATCGGCAGCATGTGCATCCTGAAGATCGCGTGCCGTTCGCCAGAGACTGTCCCCGGGAGCAGTACGAGCTCCTTGATCACTCCCTTCTCCGCCCTGAGGAACGCCCCGAACTCCTCGGGGAAGCTGGACTTGGACGCCTCGAGGATCATCCTGAGCGTGCGCTTCTTGATGGAATGGACCTTGCCGCGCTCGTCCTTGGAGAAATCGAAGAGCGGCATGGCTCAATCCCTCTCCAGCCCCGACCGCTGCCTCATGAGGTCGATGAAGGCCGACGCCGAGCTCACGCTCAGGACTATCTCCCCGACCGGCCTCTTGAGCGGGTAGCCCAGCCTGTGCTCCTTGTCCAGCCTCACCGACACGAGGCCCCTGAACGACGAGGTCACGAACAGGACCTTCATGATCGGGGAGTACCTGACGCCGATCCCGACCCTGACGCCGCCCCAGCGGACCGCAGTGCCGCGCACCTCGCAGACCCACTCGTACGGTATCGTCTCGTTGACGAGTATTCCCATGCGCAGCCTAAGCCCCTTCGCCCCGGCCATGTGGTGCGTGAACAGCGGCAGGACGAACAAGTACGCGAGTAGGACGCCCTCGAACGCCGTGGCGCCGATCCAGAACAGCCTGAAAGACTCCTCGACGGAGGCCCATGCCAGGTACGCCAGGATGGTCGTGCCGACGCACCAGACGAGGGTGCCCAGCAGGAACCAGTGCTTCGGATAGTCTATCCTGGTGGGAGGGACCTTCTTCGCCGTCATCTTGGGACTCCTTGGTTCAATGTCTCTGGGCTGCATGGGGCGCCTGCGCCACCAGCTTCTCTTCTAGGTTCCTGTAGAAGTCGTTCTCGAAGCTGACGAACCGCGCCTTCTTGTCCGATGCCGTGAACTCCAGTTTCTCGGTTCCGTCCATCTTGAACTCGCACTGGCCGTCAATGACCATTATGCATACCCTCGGGTCCTTGACAGTCACTGTGATCTTGCTCCTCGCGGGCACCACGAACGGCCTCGCAGCGAGCCTGAACGGCGCGATTGGCGCGATCACGAGGGCCTCGACCCTGGGGTCGACGATGGCCGATCCGACGCTCATCGCGTAGCACGTCGAGCCTGTGGGCGTGGCGACTATGAGCCCGTCTGCGCGCATCTCGGTCGCGGGGGTCCCGTCCACTGATATCGCGAAGTGCCGCATCTTCGCGACCTGGGCCGTATGTATGACGGCCTCGTTGGTGGCGTCCTCGAGCCTCCTGCCGTCCATGACGGTCCTGAGCTTCAGTCTCTCCTCGATCCTGTACTGCCCGGAAACGACCTTCTTGACCGCGCGCTTGACCTCGTCCGCCTGTATCTCGGTCAGGAACCCGAGCACCCCAGCGTTCACGCCAAGGATCGGGGAGTCCGTGCCCTGGAGCGTCCTAAGGATGGTCCCGTCGCCGCCTATCGTGATGATGACGTCCGCAGCCATGTTCTGCAGGAGAACGCCCTTCTTGCCGAGGGCCTCCGCGGACTTCTTCTCTATCACGTAGTTCTGGCCCTTGAGCGCCTCGAGCACCTTCCTCGCCACGGGCTTGAAGTTCTTGAGTTCG
>JAJYIS010000010.1:0-18205 GCA_021789945.1 Thermoplasmata archaeon
CAGCTCGGAGGCGACGCTGAACAGGAGGTTCTTCCTGATGTCGTTGTCCTCGGCCGCGATCTTCGCGATCTTGTTGATGACGTCCGTCCTGAACGCCTTCTCCCTGAGCTCGTTCTCGACGCTCTTCCGGGTGGTAATGTCCCTCAGGACGCCGAGCACGCCGATGGGCTCCCCGCTGCCGTTCTTCAGGATGCTCGCCGAGACAGAGCCGAAGACCGCACTTCCGTCGGCGGCCTTGAATTTCATCTCGTAGTCCGCGATCGTGCTGCCCTGGTCGAGCAAAGAGACCAGCGCGGCCCACTCCAGGGGCCGATCGATGAGCTCCTTCGAGAGGTTCTTGGACCTTGCCTCGTCATGGCTGAACCCGAGGATGTCTGCGAACGCCGCGTTAGTCTGTAGGATCTGGCCGTCCTTGGCGCACAGGAATACGCCGTCTTTGATTTCAGCAATCATCGCATCATTTTCGAATGCCTTCGTCATCGGAATCGGGGCTCCGGAGAGGCGGGACCTGTTGTCAGGGCCCGGAAGACAGGTGGTGCTCGCTACCTGCTAGTGGCTACTGTTCTTAAAAACCTTCGTGGCTCGCGCTCGCGGCCGAATCTCGAAGGGACTGCAACTGCCATATAGCCCCCCTGAGGCCAGCTGTCGCCGCTTCCCTGTCGCCGCGTGAACAAGGTTCAAGTACGGGATGGCCGATTCCCCGACCGTCCTGGCCCAGTCTGGGTGTGCCAGCGACTCGGCAACGGTGGGGATATGAGCGAAGAGAAGATTCTGAAGGACCTGCAGAAGTCGGTCCTAGAGTACGACTCTGCGGGTGCTGTGAGCGCGGCGAAGGCGGCCATCGCGGCGAAGATGGACCCCCTGAAGGCGGTCGAGAAGGGGCTCGTGCCCTCGATCGAGACCATCGGCGACAAGTTCGAGAAGATGGAGATATACCTCCCTGAGCTGATGCTCGCGGCCGATGCGATGAAGTCGGCGTTGGCGCTTCTGCTGCCGCTCATCCCGAAGGGCAGCAAGGGCGCGAAGGCGACTGTCGTCATAGGGACCGTCCAGGGCGACGTCCACGAGATCGGCAAGAACATAGTCTCCAGCCTTCTGATGGCAGGCGGCTTCAACGTGATAGACCTCGGGGTCGACGTCAAGACGACGGTGTTCATCGACGAGGCGAAGAGGAACTCCGCTGGGGTGATCGGCGCATCCGCCCTGATGTCCAGCACAATCGGCTCGCAGAAGGACATCGTCGACTTCCTGGTGTCGTCCAGGGACCGCAAGAAGTACGCCGTCCTGGTCGGCGGAGGTCCGACGACCAAGGAGTGGGCAAAGGAGATAGGGGCGGACGGCTGCGGGATGACAGCGGTGGAGGCGGTGGCCCTCGCAAACAAGTTCTCCAAGGGCAGGTGAGCAGATGGTCCAGATCCTGGACATTATGGAGAAGGCGCTCGAAGGCAAGCCGATGAGCGAGACGGACTATCAGCTGAGGCTCTTCGCGCCCAAGGTGGCCGAGAAGGTGAAGGAGCACAGGATAAAGTGGGACCCCGAGATCCCCATACCTTCGGACAACTCGCTCGCGGACGAGCTCTTCGAGGCCGGGCTGGAGCTGCTGGTCGATGTGGGCGCGTACTGCACGGACACGGGCAGGGTGATATCGTACACCGAGGAGGAGATCAGGCGGTCGCTCAAGGAGGCCCCTTCGAAGCTGCATTTCGGCGAGGGCCGTGACCGCAAGAAGCTCGTCGCCAGGACCCCCGAGGACAAGACACCGCCATGGTGCCTCCTGGGCGCCGGCGGCGGACCCTGTTCGAGCGACAGATCCTTCCTGACGCTCGTCGAGGGCTACGCCGAGATCCCGGAAACTAACGCGATAACCACGCCGGCCATAACCAGGGTCGGGGGGATGCGCGTCAGGCCAGCGTCGCCTCTCGAGGTCCTCGCGGCCCAGAGGAACGCCGTGCTGGCCAGGGAGGCCTGCAACCGAGTGGGCAGGGAAGGCATACCGATCATGAACAGCCTTGCGACCGCAGAATCCGACATCGCGTTCGCCGCGGCCCTCCAGCCGAGGTTCGGCATGAGGCGGTCGGACGGATACATGATATGCTGCATGGACCCCATGAAGGTCGACTTCGCGAGGCTCAACAAGGTGGCCGTCGCCCTCTCGATGGGCGGAGCTATCGGGATGTGCTTCGGTCCGATGCTCGGTGGTTACGCCGGGGGCCCCGAGGGGACCGCGGTGTCCAATGTGGCGCACCACATGATGGGAGTGCTGACCTACCAGTCGAGCTGGCTCCTGCCGTTCACAATCCACCTGAAGTACGTCGCGAGCAGCAGCAGGGACATGCTCTGGGTCATAAGCTCCATGGGACAGGCGATATCGAGGAACACCCACCTGCTCAGCCTGAACCTCAACTACACGACCGCCGGGCCCTGCACCCCGATGTGCCTGTACGAAACGAGCGCGTCAGTGATGGCAGCCGTTGTCTCAGGGCTCTCGATAGAGTCGCTTGGTGTCGCCACGAACAAGCACGAGGACCGGACCACCCCCGTGGAGCCGAGGATCTCCGCCGAGGTCGCGCACGCCGTCGCTGGAATGAAGCGGTCTGATGCGAACGAACTCGCGAAGAAGCTTCTGGCGAAGTACGAGTCCAAGCTCTCGTCGCCGCCGCTCGGCAAAGGGCTCTACGAGTGCTGGGACGCGGACGGGCGCGAGCCGTCCAAGGACTACAAGGCCGTCATCAGGCAGTACAAGAAGGGCATGGCGGACATGGGACTGGAGCTGAAGCCGGAGCTCTAGGCAGGAGCACGGCCTCTCGCCGATCTCTTTCATCCGTGCGGACCCTTGACAACAGTATTATATAAAGCGGGGCAATATATAGGGCGCGCGGATGGGATGCCTAGTTGGCGATAGCCTATAGCTCTGCCAATATCATCGGGATCGAGCCCAAGCCAGGCAACGTCTACCTCATCGAGGAGCGGAGGCCGAAGGTCAGCTACGAGCTCTTCGACCAGACGATGTCGGGCGGGTTTGCAGGCCTCGTCGTCACGAGAGACTTCCCAAAGAAGATACTCAGCGAGAAGGAGCTGTCTGGGTGTCGGGTGGTCTGGCTGACGAACCTGCCCGGCGAGGGAAGGATCAACCCGACCGCGATAGGCATCCTGATGGGCAACATCAAGACGTTCATCGAGAGCAACCCGAAGAGCGCGATCGTCCTCGACGGGCTCGAGTACATGTCCTCCGTGAACACCTACGACCGGATGCTCCAGTTCATGCACCAGCTGAGGGACATAGTCGTCACGCACGACAGCATACTTTTCGTCCCCGTGGACCCGAGGACGCTGAGCCCCCGGGAGCTTGCGATGCTCGAGAGGAGCATGGAGCCCATCCTCCCGAAGGGCGAAGTAGAGCCTCAGGACGATGCTCTCATGAACCCCGAGGACGAAGGCGTGCTGAAGCTCCTTGACGTGAGGCCAAGGTAGGCAACTTTATCAGGTCAATACAAGGCAGAGGCCGTTCCACGGTTACATTTTTGGTTCAATCTGAGAGAGCCTTCTCAAACCAGTGGGCAAGATCGGCGACGTTCCTGAACACCTCGACGGACCCTGACTCCCTCAGCTTCTCCTCAGGCACATCGCCCGTCATGACGGCCACGAACGGCACGCCCGCGTTCGCGGCGCACGCGGCGTCTATGGGATGGTCCCCGATGAAGATCGTCTCCTCGCGCTTCACCCCCAAGGCTTCGACCAGCCGGATGTAGGCCTCAGGGTTCGGCTTGGCCTTCGTGTGCGATCTCCGGCATTCGACGGAGTCGACCATGTCGGCCAGTCCAGTCCTCTCCAGCACGGTACTGACATAGTCGTGGCAGCCCCTCGTGAGGATGCCTACCTTGATGCCGTTCCGCCTGAGCACCTCGAGGAGCCTCTTGGCGCCCTCGTACGCCTCCGTCTCGTCCGCCCTTTCCATCTCGACTCGGTCCATTATCTCGTCCAGCATCTTCAGGCGCTTCTCAATCTCAGCTCGCGGCACCCCGGACCTCCTCTGCCGCTCCTCGAACCTGTCGATTGTCCTGACGACGGTCTCGGTCATGCTGTAGTCGTTCCGGTCCTCGCCGAAGGAGACTATCCTCTCGATGACCAGACGTTTGAACTTCGGGAAATCGACCTTGGATTCGACCAGGGTGTCGTCAAGGTCGAAGATGACCGCTTTGACCCTCCGGACGCGGGCCTCGAGACTGCCGCTCATTGCAGGACATCCCTTTCGGCACGGAAATCCGCGCCCGGCGAATAAACCTTGTCTCTGGCCGGTTTTGTAACAAATCGGGTGATGTCCTTCAGCGGGCGTCGTTGCGGCCCTCGCAGACTGCATGTAGTCGATACGGGCTTGAACCATCGTCACAGTCTCAGCTCCGATGCTGGCCGGATTGAAGAGAGCAGATGTCACAAAGACCTGTTCCAACTATTGCGGCAGTGCTCGCCCGACATGTGGGAGAAATCATTCCCGAATGGGCGAGGTCCTCGAGGGCCAGCAGATCCGGCACGGGTGTGCCACTGAAATCGACCTGCCGCGAACAGCCGCCTCCAAGAGATTGTAAGTGGCAGGGGGTTTACGATTCAACCCCGCCGCGTTCCAGCATGACGTGATGATGGCCCTCTACGAGCCAGCGATGGCCGCACGGTCGGAGCCGAATGGAACGAGTTGCGTCAAGGGGGTGACCTGAGAGTCACCACCCGCTGATGCAACAGAATCTGTCTGGCTACCCGGAGAAGGTTGTTATCACGGCTGATTTCCACTGCAACACCTATAAGAACGAATAAAGGGCATGAGACGGTCAAGAGATTGAAGGAGGGCGGATTTAACCCAACAGACCGTTGGTCAGCCACTCTTCTCCCCCTTTCCCCCCTGACCGGGTTTGTGCCCTCTCTCAATCTCCGACTCTCTCTTTTTGACGCTCGTTCCTGTCCATTGCTCGGTGCCCTCTTGCCGCTGCCTTCGCACATTCTTCCGAACATCGGCCAGATTAGGTCGTATGGAAGTGGCTAAATACCATTATCTCAATCCCTTCCAGTGGCCGCCCCAGGCATGCCGGAGCCTCGGTTCCATCAATCCTCGGGCCGGGCCGAATGCAAGGGGTACCCGATTTGCGAGAAGAGAGGAGCCCGCCAGGGTTGTCACCGGCCGACCTTTCCAAGCTCAAGTCTGAGATCGTCAAGATCTCGAAGGAGGTCAAGGGCCAAGTGGGAATCTACCTCAAGCACGTCGAGTCGGGCAAGGAGATCGCGATCGACGCGGACAAGATCTTCCCTCTCGGGAGCGTCTTCAAGATACCACTGATGATCGAGGTCCTCAGGCAGGTGGACTCGAAGCTCATATCGATGGACGAGAGGATCAAGCTCGAAGCAAGGAACATGTGCATCGGGTCCGGCATACTCCAGTACCTCACGCCCGGGCTCGAGCTAACCGTCCGTGACCTCGTGACGCTCATGATCGTCGCGACGGACAACACCGCGTCCGAGATGTTGTGGAAGCGGGTCGGGATTCAGAGCGTCAACATGCTCATACGCGACCTCGGCCTTGCGAAGACCTCGATATACCTTCCCTGGAGGGAGGGCTTCCTGCTCACCATGGGCAAGGGCCCGTTCAAGGAGATGTCGTCCGTCGAGGCCGCCCGCGTGTGGAAGGGGATGGCCGACATGGAGCGGACCAAGGTTCTGAACGAGATAGACCGCGACTACTCGGACCTATCGATCGAGGAGTTCCGGAACCAGTACGAGAGGCTCTACGGGGTGAAGGAGCAGAAGAAGTTCAAGACGCAGCGCGAGTACGATCAGGTGTTCGACAACCTGGGAACGCCGCGCGAGATAGGCCTCATGCTCGAGAAGATACTCAAGGGCGAGGTAGTCTCCCCTGAGAAGAGCCGCGAGATGCTCTCCATGATGGTCAGGGGACACGGAGGCTCCTCCTTCCCACAGCTGCTCTCGGAGGATGTCCCGGTGGCCGCGAAGGCGGGCATCACCGCGGGCTCGGTCAACAATGCCGGGATCATATTCGTCTCCTCGAACTCGCACGTGGTACTGTGCGTGTTCTTCAAGCACCTGGAAGAGAAGAATCCGGACAAGGCCCAGATCGCCGAGGCGAGGATCGCCAGGCTGATCTACGACAACTTCTCAAGGGTAAGATGAGAGGCTCGGCCCCGCCCGACCCGGACCTCGCTAGCGCCTGAATATCGTCTCCTTGTCCCTGAGCTCGGCTGCCAGACCGCCCCTTCTCGCCATCTCCTTGCTGGAAATGCATAGGGGCACTATGTTCACGTTGGTCTCAGACCGTATCATCCCTGCGAGCGCCGTCGAGCTGGCCATCGCGTCCTCGGCTGATATCCCGCCTTCCCGATAGACCACGGCGACGTCGACGTCGTCGCCTGGACCGTGCTCCCCCTTCCCTATGCTCCCGAACAGCCTGCACTCCTCGACCCAGCTGTTCTCCCCGAGCTTGTTGGCGAAGACCATCGCCGCGTTCCTCTGGGGGTCGGCCTCCGGGATTAGCCTCAGGATCCTTAGCCGGTCGCGGTCGTCCGTTATGCTGACGCTGGTCGCGTTCCCGACCTTTCTCGTCTTCACGATCCGAGCCGCCTTCAGCTCCCTGACCGCCCTCCATGTCGTCATCGTCGGCACACCGGAGACCCTCGAAAGCTCGTTGACAGTGAAATCCTTCTCGGGGTACGCCTTGAGCGTGCGGATCAGCTCAATCGTTCCGCTCTTGGCCAGAGTCCTGATCAGGTCCCTCGAAAGCACGAATATCATACCTTCTATGATACGATTATACCACAAGAGATATAAAAGACCGACGCATAAGCGAAGCCAGATTGAAGTTCTCAGCGATGTATTAGTGTGCGATTCCATTCGCCCCGGGCCATATTCGGCCCCGGGCGGGGGCAAACCTATTATGAGCTCATCTCTGATTTCAGAAGGACCTGGGGATGGCATGGACAACAGGGAAGTCGCCGCCATATTCTACGAGGTCGCCGATATCCTCGACCTGCAAGGGGTTGCCTTCAAGCCTAACGCCTACCGCCGAGCGGCCAGGAGCCTCGAAGAGCTCGAAGAGGACCTGTCGAAGATGGCGGCCGAGAACAGGCTGACCGACATACCGGGGGTAGGGGAGTCGGTCGCGAAGAAGATCCAGGAGATTCTCAGGACGGGGGAGCTGTCCTACCTGAAGAAGCTCAGGGCCCAGATACCCGCCGGCCTGCTCCAGATCCTCTCAGTTCCGGACATCGGTCCCAAGACCGCCATGCTCCTCTACAAGGAGCTGGGCATCGAGAGCCTGGACCAGCTCAAGGACGCCGCGAAGGCCCACAGGCTGAGGGATATCAAGGGCTTCGGCGAGAAGTCGGAGGAGAAGGTCCTCCAAGGCATCCAGACCCTGGAGTCGAAGGGCAAGCGGATGCTCCTGGGTGAGGCCTATCCTATCGCCTCAGACGTGATCGGCCACCTGAGGTCAGCCGCGTCAGTCGACCTCGCCAGCGCCGGGGGCAGCCTGAGGCGGGGCAAGGAGACCGTCGGCGACATCGACATCCTCGTCGGGGACGAGTCTCCGAAGCGCGTGATGGACGCCTTCGTGTCGTATCCGAAGGTGTCCGAGGTCCTCATGAAGGGGCCGACGAAGTCGAGCGTGCTTCTGAAGGGCGGGCTTCAGGTGGATATCAGGGTGGTCGAGCCCAGCAGCTGGGGGGCTGCGCTGGTGTACTTCACGGGGTCGAAGGACCACAACGTGGTCATCAGGACACTCGGAGTCCAGAAGGGCCTGAAATTGAACGAGTACGGGGTCTTCGAGCGTGACTCCGGCAAGAAGATCGCGGGCGCAACCGAGGAGGATGTCTACCGCGCCCTCGGCCTGAGGTGGATGCCTCCTGAGATGCGCGAGAACACCGGCGAGGTCGAGGCATCGGCCCGGGACGAACTGCCAGTGCTCGTGGAGCAGCATGATATCAGGGGCGACCTGCACGTCCACACCGAGTGGAGCGACGGCGTCGGCTCAATCGAGAGCGTGCTGGACAGCGCCTCTGCCCGGGGATACGAGTATGTCGCGATAACAGATCACTCGCAGAGCCTGAAGATCACGAACGGCCTCACGGCCGACCGCCTCAGGAATCAGGTGGACAAGGTTCACGGGGCCGAAGAGGCGGGAGGCGGGAGGATCACCGCCCTCGCGGGGAGCGAGGTCGACATCAAGCCGGACGGATCCCTCGATTTCCCGTCGTCCGTATTGAAGGATCTGGACATAGTCATCGGGTCGGTCCACTCGCGCTTCAAGATGAGCAAGGAGGAGATGACGAAGCGTCTGGTCACAGCCATCGATTCCGGCTGGGTCGACATCATTGGCCATCCCACTGGGAGGATCATCGGGGAGCGCGACCCCTACGAGTTCGACATGGAGAAGGTGTTTTCTGCGGCGAGGTCCTCTGGGGTCTCGATGGAAGTGAACTCGTTCCCCGACCGTCTGGACCTCAAGGATGCCCACTGTCGGCTCGCAAAGGAGTCCAAGGTCAAGGTCGCGATAGGGACGGACGCCCACAGAACCGAACAGCTGGACTTCATCAGGTTCGGCGTCACCACGGCCAGGCGGGGATGGCTCGGAAAGGCCGATGTGCTCAACACGATGAGCGCAAAGGACTTCGTGGCTCACCTGAGGAGGCGGAGGAGATGACGGACGGTCGCATGCAGGCGAAGGCGCGCATAAGGGAGCTTGTCGACCAGATCTCCCACCACGACACGAAGTACTTCGTCGAGGACAGCCCGGAGATATCGGACTACGAGTACGACATGCTGGTCAAGGAGCTGAGGGACCTGGAGTCGAGGTACCCGGACCTCGTGCTCCCGGAATCGCCGACGCAGCGGGTCTCCGGAAAGCCGCTGGAGGAGTTCCCGCAGGTCGAGCATAAGGTCTCGATGCTCAGCCTGGGCAACAGCTACTCGCCGGACGAGCTGAAGGAGTTCGACGCGAGGGTCCACAAGCTGCTGGGACCGGGCGAGCGGGTGGAGTACGTCGTCGAGCTCAAGATCGATGGCCTTGGCATCGCCCTCCTGTACGAGGACGGCGTGCTGACAAGGGGAGCCACCAGAGGCGATGGCAGGGTCGGCGAGGATGTCACATCGAACGTGCGGACTATCAGGAGCATTCCCCTCAGGCTGAAGCCGGAGGGCGGACTGCGCAACTGCGAGGTCAGGGGCGAGGTCTACATGCCCACGGACGGCCTGCGCAGGCTGAACAAGGAGCGCGAGGCGGCGGGCGAGCCGCTGTTCGCGAACCCGAGGAACGCCGCCGCGGGGTCGATAAGGCAGCTGGACCCGAGGATTGCGGCCTCGCGGCCGCTGGACGCCTATTTCTACACCCTCAGCTACACCGAGGGGCGGATGCCGAGCACCCACGAGGAGTGCCTCGAGCGCATGCGCCTGAGCGGCCTCAGGACGAGCCCCCACACAAGGAAGTTCGGTTCGATGGAGAAGGTCCTCGAGCACATCGCGTCCTGGGAGTCGAAGCGGGACGGCATCGGCTATGAGATCGACGGCATCGTGATCAAGGTCAACTCTATCTCTCAGCAGGAGCGCCTGGGCTACACCTCGAAGGACCCCAGGTGGGCGATCGCCTTCAAGTACCCGCCGAAGCAGATGACCACGAGGCTCGTCGACATCCAGGTCCAGGTCGGGAGGACGGGCGCGCTCACCCCGGTCGCGCTACTCGATCCTGTCCAGATAGGCGGAGTGACGGTCACCCACGCGACGCTGCACAACGAGGACGAGGTCGCCAGAAAGGATCTCAGGATAGGCGACATGGTGCTCGTCGAACGCGCGGGCGAGGTCATCCCCCAGGTCGTGAAGCCGATCCTGGACAAGAGGACCGGGAGCGAGAGGAAGTTCAAGATGCCGGTCAAGTGCCCCGTGTGCGGCTCCGACGCGGTCCGAGAGGAGGACGAGGCCGTCAGGAGATGCGTGAACGCCTCGTGCCCTGCCCAGGTCATGGAACGGCTCACGCACTTCTGCTCCAGGGATGCGATGGACATCGAAGGTGTCGGTCCGGCGCTGGTCGCCCAGCTTGTGGACAACGGCCTGGTCAAGCGGGCATCCGACCTCTACCGGCTGAGCCCGTCGGACCTGAAGGACCTCGAGGGCATCGCCGAGAAGTCCTCACGGAACATACTCGACGCGATCCACGCCAGCCTCGACCGCGATCTGGCGAGGGTCATCTTCGCTCTTGGGATCAGGCATGTCGGATGGACCACGGCTGCTGCGCTGGCGGGATCCTTCGGCAGCATGGAGAGGCTGGAGGACGCCTCAGAGGAGGAGCTCTCGAAGACCGAAGGCATAGGCAAGGTCGTCGGAGAGTCCGTGAGAGACTTCTTCGCGAACTCCGAGAACAGGAGGCTCGTGGAGGAACTCAGGAGGGCGGGATTGCGCATGGAGGCCCCCAAGTCACGGGCGGGGCCTCTGGAGGGCAAGGTGTTCCTTTTCACGGGCGAGCTGAAGAGCATGGGGAGGTCTGAGGCCGAGTCGCTCGTGTCGTCCTCGGGCGGCAAGGTCGGCTCGTCGGTCACCAAGGCGACCGACTACGTGGTCGTCGGGGAGAACCCCGGCTCGAAGCTGGCAAAGGCCAGGCAGATGGACAAGAAGGTGATCGACGAGGATGCCTTCCTGCGCCTCGTCGGGAAGAAGTGACCCTGATCGTCCCCGCCTCCGAGGACCGCGGCCAGTGTTTCGCCGACTGATACCAAGAGGACACGCTTCTTATAGCCGGCCGGCCAAAGAAGTATACCAGTCACGTCCTCTGAAGAGTGATAACCAGCATGGCGCAGCAATCAGTCGATGGGAAGGACAAGTCGGCCAACGGGGCCACCGCACAGGCGGACCAGTACCAGAGAAGGCTCCAAAGGATTCTGAAGGGCGCGGACACGGGGAACCAGAACCTCTCGGGCGGGGTCGCACCGTTCGAGAGAGAGCGGATGAGCGACCAGATGAAGTCCGCGACACTCTCCCCCAAGCTGGTGAGTCCTTCCTTAGCTGCGGACGACGACGGTCCGCTCTTCCAATGCACCGATTGCGACATGATCGTCAAGGAGTCCGACCCATACTGTCCGTTCTGCGGCGCCATCTTCGCGGACGGCCCGCTCGCGGGGCCGGTCGAGGAGGCCAGGGCGATCGAGCCGTCGCCGGCCGATAGACCAGCCATAGACAAGCCGGTCCACAGGGAGCCTTTCTTCAGGCCCGAGAAGTTCGACGTGTTCTCCATCATAGAGAGCGGGTCGAGGTCCCACGATCTGATGTACCAGGAGGCCCTCAAGGGCTTCTCGGGATCCACGAGGCTCCTCGAGGACATCGAGCATCTCATCTCGAACATAAGCGCGCTCGGCAAGGACACATCGGCTGCCAGGCGGATGATGAGCAGCGCGTGGGAAGCTTGCAGGGACGGGAACTGGAACCTGGCCACGGCGCTCGCGAAGCAGACCGAGGAGCTGGTCGAGCCGAGCATACCCGACCTCGTCAAGTCCGAGGTCGCGAGGGCGAGGGAGTTCCTGACCGGCGCCAAGGCCTCCGGGGTGGACATATCCGCCTACGTGCTGCGGGTCAAGTCCGCGATGGCCGCGCTCCGCTCGGGCGACCCGGACGAGGCGTTGAAGATCACCAAGGAGCTAATGGATTCCATAAGGGAAGACTCGATCGCCTGGAAGAAGTGACTGCGGGCCCCCTTCCAGTCCTGAATGCGCTCCAGCGGCAATGGGTATTTATCGCCTCAAGCAGGTTCAGATGATAGCATGTCGGAAGATGGGACCGAACTTGACTCGCTTGGGTGGGAGGCCCTGAAGAAGGCCCTGAACCAGCGAGTCGTCGCAAGCGTGCCAAAGCTGATCCCCAGCCGAGTCAACCGCGTTTGGCTCGTCGAGACCGACGTGCGGCCTGTCATCGTGAAGCGCTCTCTCTCCGGCAGATGCGCCGTCGAGTTCGAGACTCTCCTTCAGGCGAGAAGGGCGGGCTTGGACGTGCCATATCCGCTCGCGAAGGAGGGAGACTACCTGGTCACGGAGTTCATCCCTGGAGAGAGTTGCGATGTCCTGATAAACAGGATGTTCGACTACGGTGCCGCGGAGGGGATTGGCGAATGGCTAGGGCTCTTCCACCGCAGGCTCGCGCTCGAAGGACGGTCCAGGACGATGGTCGACGTCGTCCCCTCCAATTTTGTCATGAGCGACGGAAGGGTGTTCGGGTTCGACCTCGAGGACAGCACGTACGGCGACCCCATGGACGACGTCGGCAGGCTCGCCTCGTCCATGTTGGGCGCCGAGCCCTACTTCACGCCGATCAAGTTCGACCTGTGTCTTCGGATGCTCAGGTCCTACGGGAAAGCCACTGGGACGGATGTGGTGCAGTCCTCGCGTCCGTTCGTGTCCAAGCATCTTCAGATCGATGCCAGGCAGAAGCCGCTGTTCCGGAGGACGATCGTGAAGGCCGCGAGGGCCATCGAGAAGGGCTGGCCCGACCTGGTCTGACGACCCGAGAGAACCGACCAGCCCGCGGGCGCCTCACTGGGCCGGGGGAGCTGCGGGCTCCTGCTTCTGCTCCTTGGCGGAGTCCTCCATCCTCTTCTTGGACTTCGCCCGGAGCTCCTCGAGCTTCTTGGTTATCTCGGATATGCTGTCGGCCTGCTCGCCCAGGACCTGCTTCCTCTTCTCCAGGGTCTCCTTCATCTTCTCTACCCTGACCCTGTCCTGGTTCAGCCTGTCCATCTCGGCCGCGAGGTCCGACCGCTTCCTGTCCATCTCATCGATGCGTTCCTTGAACCCCGCCTCACGCTCCTCGTGCTCCTTGCCCATCCTCTTCAGGGCATCTTCGCGCTCAGCCAGCATCTTCTCCTTGCCCTCGAGCTCGGAGAACCTGCCCGCGACGTTCTTCCGCTCGGTCTCGAGCCTTGCCATCTCCTCCTCGATCTTCGCGCGGGTCTTGGCGCCCTCCGCTTCGAGCGTCTGCTCGCGCTCGGCGAGGGCCTTCACCCTGAGGTCGATGCCCTCCTCGGACGCCCTGAGCCCCTCCTGCTTCTTGGAGAGCGCATCGAGCTCGGCATTGATCTTATCCTCCTGGGCCGCGAACGCCTTCGACTGCTCCTCAAGCGCGTCCGCGCGCTGCTTCAGCTCGGCTTTGTGTGAATCCAGCCCGGTCCTGGCAGCGGCAATCTCCTCTCTCTGGGCTTCCAGCTTTGCACTGGCCTCCGCGAGCCCGCCCTCCTTCTCGAGCAGCGTCTTCTCGCGCTCGCTCAGCGCGGCGTCCCGCTCGGCCACGGACTGCAGTGACTTCTTGTAGGCCTCCAGGTCGGCCTGTATCGCGGCCTCTTTCCTTTCCATCTCCTTCTGGCGCTTGTCCAGCTCCCTGAACAGCGTCTCGACCCGGCTCTCGTCCGTGGAGGCCTTGGACTCCATCTCCTTGATCGTCAGCTCCCTCGCGTCCGCGAGCTTGGTCCTCTCGGCGAGGTCCTCGTTGTCCCGTCCGATCTTCACCAGCAGTGCGGATAGCTCTGCCTGTCTGGCCTCGGAGCTCTTCTCGATGTCGGACCTCATCTTGTCCAGCTCCAGCTTCTCCTGGTCGAGGCCCTGCTCCCGCTCCTTGAGCTGCTCGATGCGCCTGTTCAGCTCCTGTTCCTGCGACGCGAGGAGCTCGTGCCGGGGCTTGATGTCTGCGAGGAGCCGCTCGTACTCCCGCCTCTTGGCGTCGACCTCGTCCTCCTCGTCTTTGACCTTCTTCTCCTTCTCGTCCAGGGCCACCTTCAGCTCAGCGATGTCCGCCCTGACCTTCTCGCTCTCGCCCTCGAAGGCCTTCTTCTCCGTGCCCAGCTGGACGGAAAGCTGCTCGAGTTCGGTCTTCTTGCCAGAGAGGCTATCCTCGAGCTCTCGGAACATCGCGTCCTTCTCGTCCAGCTCCTTGCCGACCTTCGCGAGGTCCTCCTTCTGCCTCTCGAGGTCCGCCATCTTGTTCCTGAGCTCCAGCGATTCCTTCTCCCACTTGTCCTTCTCGTCTGCGAACTCCTTCTTGCTCAGCTCGTGGGCCGCCTGCCTCTCAGCCAGGTCCTTCTGCGCCTCGGCCGCCCTGATGATGGCGTTCTCCGATTCCTCGATGGAGTCGGCGACCGCCTCCTGCATGCTCCTTATCATCTCGCGCCTGGCAGCTGATGCCACCTCGAACGCCTGCTGGTTCTTCACGAGGTTCTGCTCCCTCTCGAGCAGGAGCTGAACCCTCTCGTTGATCTGCGAATGCCTCGAGTTCACCTGCGTCTCGAAGTCCTTCAGCTCGTCCTGCCACTTCTCCGTCTCCTGTCGCAGGTGCTCCAGTTCCATCCTCAGCTCCTCGAGGGCAACGCCTTCGAGCGCGAGGTCGTTCCTGTTCGTGTTGAGCTCCTCGGCTGCCTTCCGCGCGTTCTCCTGCTCCTGCTTCGCCTTTGCCTCAGCATCGATCGAGGCCTTGAGCTTCGTGCTGATCGACTCGTCGAAGTCCTTCTCGACGGAACCCAGGAGGTCCCTTATGAGGGACACGTCCTCGTCGTCGGGAAGGTCCTTGCCGACGGTCAGGAAGTTCAGCTTCGAGCCCTTTATCACGAGGCCAGACTGCCTGCCGATGGTGAACGCGCCCCCGTTCTCGAGGCCGCCCTGCGCCTGGACGGCAGCCAGGACCTGATTGAGGTCGACGTCCGCCTTCGTGCTGAACACGAATTCCTTCACGAGGTTTCCGCGAGCATCAACCAGAAATCCTTTTGAGAGCTTCTTGCCGAACATTGGACCACATCCGACTGGGGGGAACGTCGATGTCGAGGTCTGGCGGGTGAGGGTCGGCGGCGCGTCATCTTTGTGCCCAACCCACAATCCTGGAGACTCTTATGTCGTTATTCTATAGCCAGAAGATAACCTTTTCGCCCTGGCATCAGGATGCTGGCACGCTCAGCTTCGCCATCTGGCCTCCGGAGGCCGGAGGCGCTCCCTCAAGGCTTGAATCTGTTGAGCAGGGAAGCGTTCGTGACCACTGACACCGAGCTGAACGCCATGGCCCCGGCCGCGATGATCGGGCTGAGGAGCGTGTGGGTGAACGGGTAGAGCACGCCGGCCGCGATTGGCACCGACGCCGAGTTGTATATCAGCGCCCAGAACAGGTTCTGCCGGATCTTCGAGAAGGTCCGTCGGCCGAGCTTGATCGCCGAGACGACCCCTTTGATATCCTTCCCGACGAGCACGACGTTCCCCGACTCGAGGGCGATGTCCGTGCCCGTGCCTATGGCTATGCCGATGTCCGCCTGGGCCAGAGCAGGCGCGTCGTTGATGCCGTCTCCGACCATGGCGACCACCTGACCCTGGTCCTGATACGCCTTGACGGCGCCCGCCTTGTCTCTCGGGAGCACCTGCGCCCTGAACTCCGTGATGCCGACCTGAGCGGCTATTGCCTTCGCGGTCCTCTCGTTGTCCCCGGTGAGCATGGCTACCCTGAGCCCGAGGTCCTTGAGCCCAGCGATCGCCTCCTTCGCGTCCGGCTTGAGCGTGTCCGCGACGCCTATCAGCCCGATCGCCGCTCCGTCCGCGATGACCGCCATTGCGGTCATGCCTTCGCTCTCCATCGCCTGCATCTGGGCGTCCAGCCCTCCCAGATCCGTCCCGAGGCGCTCCAGGAGCCTTCTGTTGCCGACGGAGATGGCTCTTCCGTCGACGGTTGCCGTTACTCCTTCCCCCGGAACGACCTTCGAGCTCTCCGGGATCACAAGCTTGATCCCTCTGGATGTTGCGGCCGAGGTGACCGCCTTTGACAGCACATGCCCAGATCCCGACTCGGCAGTGCCAGCCTGTGCGAGGAGCACCTCCTCGCTGACACCTGGCGCCGTCCGGATTCCGACGACCTTCGGCTCTCCCACCGTCAGAGTGCCAGTCTTGTCGAACAGGACCGTCGTGAGCTTGTGCGAGGTCTCGAGCGCGGTGGCATCCTTGATCAGCACGCCAATCTGGGCCCCTCTGCCGGTCCCGACGACGATCGCTGTCGGAGTGGCCAGACCGAGGGCGCATGGGCAGGCGATGACCAGCACGGACACGAACGCGGTGAGGGAGAACGACAGCACGTTCGCCACCGCGAACATGCCCGTGCCGAGGAAGTACCAGAACAGGAATGTCACGGTCGCGACTGCCAGAACGACTGGGACGAATATCCCCGCGACCGTGTCCGCGATCCTCTCGATGGGAGCCTTGGTACTCTGGGCGTCCTCGACGAGCTTGACGATCTGCGCGAGTGCGGTGTTCCTGCCGACCCTGGTGGCCTTCGCCCTGAGGACGCCTTGCAGGTTGACGGTACCGCCGGTGACTTGGTCACCCACGGTCTTGTCCCTCGGTATCGATTCCCCGGTCACGAGGGACTCGTCAATCGTGGACACCCCTGAGATGACGACCCCGTCCACGGGCACTCGCTCCCCTGGCCTGATGACGACTATGTCCCCTTCGACGACATCCTCGACTCCGACCTCGGTTTCCGCGCCGTCCTTCACCACCGTCGCCTTGGGCGGCTGGAGGTTCATCAGCTTGACGATGGCGGATGATGTGGCTCCCCTGGACCGTATCTCGAGGTATTTCCCCGCAAGCACTAGGGTGATTATCACCGCGGACGTGTCGAAGTAGACCTCGGGGAACGAAATGGCGGAGGGGAAGAGAGTGACAGCGAGGCTGTATGCGTAGGCCGCCGTCGTCCCTATCACGACGAGCGTGTCCATGTTCGCCCGCCGGTTCTTCATCGCCCAGTACGTTCCCCTGTAGTATCTGTAGCCCGCATAGAACTGGACGGGGGTCGCGAGCACGAGCATGATGATGTTCGCGAGCTCCTGGCTCAGGACCCCTTTCAGGAGGATCGAGTAGGTCATCGCTATCGTCGCCACGGGGAGGCTGAACGCCACTGCGACGACGAGCGCTCGGAGGATATCCCTCAGCTCCTCCTGCCTCGCTATCTGCTCGGCCATGACCCCCTGGACCTCGAGCACTTTGTAGCCGGATTCCTCGATAGCCTTCTTGAGAGCTGGCATCGAGACGATGCTAGAGTCATATGTGACGGCAGCCTTGCCGAGGGCGAGGTTGACCTTCGCGTCGAACACTCCCGGGACCTCCTTCAGCGCGTCGCCGACGGTGATCGCGCAGGTCGCGCAGTGCATACCGCCGATCGTGAGGTTGATCTCGTCCTTCACGACCTCGTAGCCGGATTCCTTGACGGCCTTCTCGAGCTCGTCCATCGACAGGAGGCTGGGATCGTACTTGAATGTGGCCTTCTCGGTCGCGACGTTGACGCTTGGGTCAGTGACCCCTTTGACCGACGAGAGCGCCTCGCTGACTGTCTCGGCGCACGTGGCGCAGTGCATTCCTTTGATCTTCAGGCTTCCCCTGACTTCCCCGTTCTCCGTGTCAGCCATCTTCGCTTCCATCCGCACTTGTCCTATGCTTCATCACATGCAATCGCTCCAAGACTCATATCCGTTATGCAATCTTGGCCGAATTGGTTCGAGTGTAAGAACCGGGCGGGTCTGGATGCAGGTTGCCTCGATGCGCATCTTGTTCGATTAAAGGGCTATTTGAACATATATCGTCAGTGTATTGTCCGATAAACGGGAGAACGGTAGCTGTCGTGCCTCGCGCAGCCCGACCGGCGCTGAGTCGCTCATCAGGCGAATTCCATAAGGTTTCTGGGGCCTGTTTGGGCCGTTCGTCAAGCCGACTCTATTAGAGCATGTCTCTCCTGCTTCACCGGACCCCTCGTCCTCCGGGTACTGAGCTGCCGTCGCGACTAAAATTAATACTCGCGGATGGCTCATGGGGACGAGCATCATGGTGATGGTCACCGTCAGGCTGTTCGCGACCGTGAGGGAAGCGGCTGGCGCATCACGCTTGAGGTTGGACGTGCGCGATGTCGATGATCTTCTGATGGCTCTGAGAAGGGGTCACGGGCCCGCCATGTCCAACCTCATAGACGGCTATCTGGCGGACCGTGAGCGCCTCGTGATACTCGTGAACGGGCGGAACCACGGTCCGTCCTCGCTCAAGGGTCTCCGTCTTGTGGCAGGCGATGAGGTCGCAATCTTCCCTCCGGTGTCTGGAGGCTAGGCTGGTCGCGATGTTCTGTTGCATCAGCGGGTGGTGACTCTCAGGTCACTCCCTTGACGCAACTCGTT